>JAEXPG010000471.1 GCA_023447015.1 Verrucomicrobiota bacterium | reverse complement strand
CCTCCGCCGCACCGGCGAGGCCGCCACCCTCGGCGTGAACCTCCAACTGGAAACGTAGCGTATGCCCATCCGCCCGCCCGCCCTCGATGACCGCCGGTTCGACGACCTCGTCTCCGAGCTGGTCGCGCGCATCCCGGCGCACACCCCGGAGTGGACCAACCCCCGCCTCGGCGACCCCGGCCGCACCCTGATCGACCTCTTCGCCTGGCTCGGCGACGCCCTCCTCTACCGCGCCAACCTCATCCCCGAGCGCCAGCGCCTCGTGTTCCTCCGCCTCCTCGGCCAACACCTCCGCCCCGCCCGCCCCTCCCGCGGTCTCGTCGCCCTTGTCCCCAAGGACTCGGCCCGGATCCTCGCCCAATCCTTCCGCCCCGGCGCCACGTTCCCCGCCGCCCTCGACTTCGAGGCGCGCGACGAGTTCACCGCGCTCCCCGTCACCGCCGCCGCGTTCTACAAACGCACCCCCGTCGCCGCCGACAAGATCGACCCCGCCCTCCGCCAGTCGCTCGCCGAAGTCCTGAAACTCCCCTCGGCCAACCTCTACCTCACCACGCCGGTCTTCACCGACAGCCGCCCGGAGGCCGCCGGCTTCGACATCTTCGGCCCCTCCACCGACCGCGCCCTCTGGCTCGCCCTGCTCGCGCCCAAGGCCGACGCCGCCCAGCAGGCCTCCGTCCGCAACGACACCGCCGACCTGTTGACCAAGGGCCACGACGGCGCCCGCCATCTGCTCAACATCGGTTTTGTCCCCGCCCTCCCGCCCGTCGCCGCTTCGGGCGCGGCCGCCTCCGCGGCCAATCCCTTCCCCCTCGTCCCCGATCCCACCAACGCCTCCGCCGCGAACCGCCTCGCCCAGATCCCGCACGTCTGGGAGATCTCCGTGCGGCGCGCCGACGAGTCGCCCAGCGACACCAAGCCCTGGGAGCCCAACTACCTCGCGCTCGACGAGATCGCCGACGGCACCGCCGGCCTCACCCGCACGGGCATCATCCGGCTCGCGCTGCCGATCGGCGTGAAGCTCCACGGGCCCGAGAACGACGTGCGCGCCGATATCAACGCCGGAGTCGGCGACCGCCCGCCACGGCTCGACGACACCGCGCTCGCTGCGCGGCTCGTCGCCTGGATCCGGTTACGCCCGCGCCCGACCCGCGAACTCCAGCCCGAGGCGCTGCGCTTCCTGCCCGACGCCAAACGCGTCGCGCTCCGTTTCCGCCTGCCGCCCTTCGCCGCCGCCCGCCGCCCGCGCGACGACGTTCGCCACCTCTGGGTCAACTGGATCGGCGTCAACGCCGTCGCCGTCGAGCAGCTCAAGACACGCGAGAACTTCGTCGTGGGCGAGAGCGACGGCACCGCCGACCAGCGCTTCACGCTCAACGCAACCCACGTCGAACCCGAGACGCTTTCCGTCTCCGTCGAGGAGGAGACCGGCCTCGTCGCATGGAACCGCACCGACGAGCTGGGCACCCTCGACCGCGACTCCGTCGTCGCTCGCGACGCCCACGTCTTCCAACTCGATCCCGAGGCCGGCGAGATCCGTTTCGGCGATGGCCTGCGCGGCCGTATCCCGGCGCCCGGCCGGCGCATCGTCGTAAACCACCTCCGCGCCGGCGGCGGCAAAGCCGGCAACATCCCCGCCGGCACGCTCAAGACGGTTTCCGGCGTCTCGCAGGAACGCACCGCAGAGCGCCTCGGGCCCGACTTCCTGGTGCTTCAGCCGTTCGCCTTTGCCGGCGGCGAAGATGCCGAGACCCTCGCCGAGGCCGAGCGACGCATTCCCGCCCTTTTCCGCCACCGCGAACGCGCCGTCACCGAGGACGACTACCGCACCCTCGCCACCGAGACGCCCGGTGTCGCCGTCGCCCGCGTCGAGCTCTTCCCGCGCTTCAAACCCCAGCAGCGCGACTACGACGTGCCCGGTGTCGTCACCGTGATGGCGTTGCCCGCCGCCCCGCTCGCCCCGGCGCCGAATCCGCGGGCCGACCGGCCGTTCCTCGAGGCGGTCCACACCTGGCTCGACGCACGCCGGCCGCTGGGCACTGAACTCTACGTCATGGGCTGCGAGTATGTACCGCTGGGCGTCAGCGTCGCCATCACCGTCGCCGACGGCGCCGCGACCGACACCACCCTCCGCCTCGTGAAGGAGGCGCTCGTCCGGGTGCTCTGGCCCTTGCCCGGTGGCGGATTCGACGGCCAAGGCTGGCGCCGCAAACGCGCCGTGAGCAACCGCGAGCTCGCCGTCGAGGTCGCGCGCGTCGCCGGCGTCGACGAGATCAACGGCATCAACCTCTTCACCGCCGACACCGCCGGCCGTTGGTCCGCGCTCGGCGACGCCCGCGACGGCCGCGAACAGGACCTCCCGATCGGCGACTGGCAGTTCCCCGAACTGCTCCGCGTCGTGGTCGTTGCCGAAGAGGTCGCACCGGTCGAACTCCCCGCCGCCGGCAGCCAAGTCAACCCGTACGCCGACGCCGCCGGCATCGGCGTCCCGGTCGCCACCGAGTTCTGCCACTAGCATGGACGCCAACCAACAGCGTTTCTGGATGCTGGCCGACGACGCGGACTGGCCGAACCTCCCGGCCACCGGCCCCGTCGACTACGACGAGTCGCGCCGCCGGCTCCGGCTCCGCGCGCCGTTGCCACAGGAGCCCGAAACACCGGTTGACGAGCCTGCGCTCACCGCCCTCCGCGGCCGCCCTGCGATGGCGATCGACGCCTTCGGCACTTTCGCGTGGTTCGATGCTGCTTCGCGAAAAATCTTCGCCGGTGGCGCGCTGCGCGCGTCGCTCGCGCCGCCCGAACTCTGCGGCCCGCTTGTCGGCATCGCCGTCCGCGATCTCGCCTACGGCGCCGACGAGATTCTCTACGTCGCGCTCCAGGAAACCGCCGGTGCCGGCCACGGCTTCGTGCGGCTGCTCGACCCGCGCGGGCGCTGGGAACTCACCGACCGCACCGCGCCTCCCGGCACATTCAAGGGCGATCTGCTTCTCCCGAATTTCACACCGCACCGCCTCGCCACCGCGCCCGACGGCGGCGCCTGGGTTCTCGATTGCAGTCGTCGCGAGCTTCGCCGGGTCCGTGGCCGCCCGCTCGCCGACTCCCAGAACACCGCCTTCGCCGGCAGTGTCTTCCGTCCGCAGGAGGAAAACCCGCACCCGCTTCACGCCACGCCTGACCCGACCGCACCCGCCTTCGCGCTCGGCGAGGAACCCGTCGACATCGCCGTCTCGCCCGATGGTCGCCTCGCGCTCCTAAGCTGGTTGGGCGGCAAGACCTACCTGAGGCTTCGCGAAATCGACGGCCGCTGGCGGCCGGCCG
>JAEXPG010000243.1 GCA_023447015.1 Verrucomicrobiota bacterium | reverse complement strand
AGTGCCGCGGAAGACTCGAGCGCGCGGATGCACCGCGACGGCGGTGATGCGTTGCCCGAGGCCGGGGTTCCAGCGGCGGCGGAAGAATTCGACCTCGGCGAGCTCGGGCATCGGAGAAGTGCGGAACTCGGAATGCGGATTGCGGAATGGACGAGCGAGGGCGCACCAGATCGCTGCTCTCACGAGCAGCGCCACATTCCGGGAACGCTAGGACCCTACGCGATCTCCCAGCGGTAGGGGTGCTTGGAGAGCAGTTCGTTGCCGGTGGCGGTGACGACGACGACGTCCTCGATGCGGCAGCCGCCGAGGCCGGGATAGTAGAGGCCGGGCTCGACGGTGACGACGTGTCCCTTCTTGAGGATGTTGTCGACGGCGGAGACGCGAGGGTACTCGTGCACGGCGAGGCCGAGGCCGTGGCCAGTGCCGTGGAAGAAGCCGCGCGAGCCGTGCTCGTCGCGGGTCGTCTCGAAGCCTTCCTTCGCGAAGAGCGCGGTAATCGCCTCGTGGACTTTGCGGCCGTTGAGCCCGGCGCGGATGGTGCGCAGCCCCAGCTTCTGGCCGGCGTGGACGGTGGCGACGAGCTTGCGCTGGGCGTCGCTCGCGCGGCCCTTGAGGTAGGTTCGGGTCATGTCGCCGTGGTAGCCGGTGGCGGTCACGCGCGGGAAGATGTCGACGATGAGCAGGTCGTGGGCGCGGATCGGGCCGGTGCCGCGGCAGTGCGGGTCGCAGGCCTGGTCGCCGGCGGCGACGATGGTGTTCGACGACACGGCGCCGGCCGCGAGGCAGGCGGTCTCGATGGCGAACTTGAGGCGCTCGGAGGTGAGCTTCTTCCCCTCGAACCAGATGAAGCCGCCCTTGATTGTGCTGGCCTTCAGGATGCGCTCGACGGCGGTGAAGCCGAGGGCGCTGCAGCGGTTGCCTTCGCGGATGGCGGCGAGCTCGGCGGGTTTCTTCAGGTCGCGCGCGGGGAAGAACGAGCTGTCGGCGAAGCCGATCGCCAGGCCGAGGTCGAAGAGGTCGAAGGCGAGCTTGGCGGGAAAATCCTCGGGGACGACGAAGCGCCTGAGGCCGAACTCGCGGGCGAGCGTGGCGACGACCTCGGCGATGCCGATCTTCTCGGCGGCGGGGAAGAGCCTGCCGGCGCGCTCGCGCCACTCCTCCAGCGAGAGGACGACGTCCAGTGCCGACTCCTTCTGTGCGCGGGCGAACTCGAGCGCGTTGAACACGCCGTACTTCCTTCGGCCCACGCCGAAGGCGAGGAACGGGTCGGGCACGGAGATGCCGGTGAAGTAGAGCTGGTTGGCGTCGCGCTCGGAGTCGGCGTAAAGCAGCGGTGAAGGTGTGGCGGGAGAGGCGGGCACGGGAAAACGTTTTGCGCGGACGCTAGGCGGCGGCATCCTCGCGGGCAACTTCGCTTCCGCCATGTCGAACCGCCGTCGTTTCCTCGCCCGCCTGCTGATCGTCGCCGCCGCCCTCGGCGCGGTGCTGGTGTTGTCCGGTTGCGGTGGGCGTGCTCCCGCGGCGGCCGAGAAGAAGACGGTTGCCGACTATTTCCCGATCCGGATCGGCGACCGCGCGGCGCGGTTGCAGGTGGCGGTGCTGGATCCCGAGCAGCAGCGCGGGCTGATGGAGCGCACCGCGCTCGGCGCGGACGACGGGATGATCTTCGTCTATGCGCAGCCGCGGCAGATGAGTTTCTGGATGCGCAATACGCTCATCCCGCTCGACATGGGCTTCTTCGACGGGTAGGGCGAGCTGCGCGAGGTGCGGCAGATGATCCCGCACGACGAACGCTCGGTGCGTTCGCGGGCCGCGGATCTGCAGTTCGCGATCGAGATGAACCAGAACTGGTACCGCGACCGCGGCGTGAAGCCGGGCGCGAAGCTCGATCTGGCGGCGTTGAAGGCGGCGCTCGAGGCGCGCGGGTTCGAGCCCCGGCGGTTCGGGCTGCAGTGATGGCGGATACCGGATTGCGCCTTAGGCGGAGGGCTGGTGGCGGCGAAGGAGGCTGATGCGACGCATGGTTCGGAGGGGCTCCATCGGGGCATGGGGCCCTGGACCCGGGATTCGCGTTCCCTCGACTGCGGCTACGCGACGCCCGCGATCATGGGGCCGCGGCGGCGCGTGCGTCGGCGACGAAGGCGTCGACCGTCTCGGGGCGGCTGGCCCAGGAGCTCATGAGGCGGTAGCCGTGGGCGCCGATGAAGCTGTAGAAGAACCAGCCCTTGGCGCGGAGCGCGGCGGCGACGGTGGGTGGCATCTCGACGAAGACGCCGTTGGCCTCGACCGGCAGTGCGATGCGGAAATGCGGGATGTCGCGCAGGCCGGCTTCGAGGCGGCGGGCGCAGGCGTTGGCGTGGGCGGCGTGGCGCAGCCAGGCGCCGTCGCGCAGCATCTCGACCCACTGGGCGGAGAGGAAGCGCATCTTGGAGCAGAGCTGGCCCGCCTGCTTGCAGCGGTATTCGAACTCCCGAGCCAGTTCGCGGCGGAAGAACACGACGGCTTCGCCGGCGGACATGCCGTTCTTGGTGCCGCCGAGGCAGAGCACATCGACGCCGGCCTTCCACGAGAGGTCGGCCGGCGCGCAGCCGAGCGAGGCGACGGCGTTGGCGAAGCGGGCGCCGTCCATGTGTACGGCGAGGCCGTGGCGGTGGGCGAGGTCGGCGAGGGCGCGGATCTCGCCGGGCTTGTAGACGGTGCCGACCTCGGTCGCCTGGGTGAGCGAGAGCACGCGCGGCTTGGGGAAGTGGATGTCGCTGCGCTTCGTGATCAACGCCTCGACATGCCGGGTCTCGAGGCGGCCGAGTTCGCCGGCGGCGGTGAGGAGCTTGGTGCCGTTGGAGAAGAACTCCGGCGCGCCGCACTCGTCGGTCTCGCAGTGGGCGAGCTCGTGGCAGACGACGCTGTGGTAGCTCTGGCAGAGCGCGGCGAGGGCGAGGGAGTTGGCGGCGGTGCCGTTGAAGACGAAGAACACCTCGCAGTCGGTCGCGAAGGTCGCGCGCAGGAGATCGGCGGCGCGGGCGGTCCAGTCGTCGTTGCCATAGGAGGGGACGAAGCCGGCGTTGGCGGCGGCGAGCGCGGCCCAGGCCTCGGGACAGATGCCGGCGGTGTTGTCGCTGGCGAAATCGTAGCGGGCGCCGGGGGCGGCGTCGGGGCGGGCGGACGGAGCGGGCGTGTCGCTCATGGCGCGCGGATGGTCCGCCGAACCGCGGCCCGGGGCAAGCGACGACTGGCGGCGGGATTCGGGGCGCGCGGCCCGAGATCCGAGGTTGGCCAAACAATGGCTGACATTGGGTTGCCTGCGACCGATGCGGCCGTGACCGCAGGGAGTGGCCGGGGCGTGGCCGAGGCCGCCGTGGGTGTGCCGGTCGGGTCAGTTCTCCGCCGGGGGCTCGGCGGCGTCGTCGCGGGAGAGGAGGCGCTCCAGGTCCCGGCGCAGGTCGGCGAGTTCCTTGCTCTTGAAACTCTGCTTGGTGCGGCGCAGGACGTCGACGGCGCGTCGCAGGGCGACCTCGCGGTCGAGCAGCTGCATCGTCTGGGTGTCGCCGGAGTGGTGCTCGATGGAGCGGGCGGCCTGCTCGAGCTCGGAGAGGACGAGGATGATGTGGCGGAGCGTGAGCCGGAGGTAATGGCCCATCGGGCCCTCGGGTTGCGGGCCCGGCGTGCGATACTGCTGGAGGACCGACTCGAGTTCGCGCTCCCAATCCAGAAGGTGGCGACGACCGGCCTGCATCGCGCGGAAGGCGTGGTGCTTGACGATGGCCTCGTCGAGGATGCTCACGAGCTCGGCGAAGTCCGGCGGCTTGGTGAGGTAGGCGACGACGGGCAGTCGGAGCGAGCGGGCGGCGGTCTCGATGGTGGGCTTGCCGGTCAGCAGCACGATGGGCAGGCCGGCGGCCAGCTGGGGCACGGTCTCGATGAGGGAGAGACCGTCGTTGCCCGGCATGTGGAGATCGGAGATGAGGGCGTCGAACTCGTTCTGCCGGAGGTGGTGGAGGACTTCGTCGCCGGAGGCGACACAGGTGCAGGCGAAACCGTGGGAGTGGAGCAGCTCCGAGACGGTCTGGCGTACGCTCGCCTCGTCGTCGGCGATGAGGATGCGGCCGCGGGTAGCGGATGCGGGGGTGGTCATGAAAGCGGGGCGCGGTTGTCGAGGCTGCGGCGCAGGGTGGCGGCGATGACCGTGATGCTCGCCGGCTTGACGATGATCTCGCGGATACCGCAGGCCTGGACGGCGGAGGCGCCGTGGCCGTCGGCGTAGGCGCTCAGGAGCACCACCGGGAGCTCGGGGCGGAGGGCCCGGACGATCTCCGCGAACTCGAGGCCGGTCATGCCCGGCATCATCAGGTCGGTGAGGATGACGTCGAACTCGTGGGGGGCGGCGCGGAAGCGGTCGGCCGCCGCGTGGGGGGCGTTGAAGGACTCGACCCGGTAGCCGAGCTTCTGGAGGAGGCGGTTGAGCGCGACGGTGACCGTCGGCTCGTCGTCGACATGGAGGATGCGTTCGCCCGCGCCGTGGTGGGCGGCGGGGATGCCGGGCAGCAGCGGCCGGTCTCCGGGGACGTGGGGGGGCGTGCTCATGAAATGGGCACGAGAAGCGGGCGACGCGACTGGGCGGCGCAGGGCGATCGTGACTGGCTGGGTGTTGGCATCCGGGGTCTGGGTCGAGGATCTTCCCCGGGCCCTCCTCCGGTCCTGAAACGACAAAAGGCACAACGCCACCGCGAGCGCCTCGAGGGCCTGATGTGGGTGGTATTGTGCCTTCGACTTACAGGTCCGGTGTCCTGCCCGAGAAAGCTGCCCGCCGATCAGGCGGGCCTCTGGCGGCGGAGCATGGGTGGGTGCATACGGCCGCGGCAACGAGAATTTTCCCCTACAGAATGTCGGCCGGGCCGCCGGAGCGGGAGCTGGAGGTCCGGTGGTGGTGGGCTGGGACGGCAGGGGCAGTTACCGGCGGTCATGGTGCCTGCTGGTGGGCCGCGTCCGGCGATCAGGGCTCGGAGACGGTGCCGAGCAGGGGCGGCAGGGGGCAGTCGAGGGCGTCGGCGATGGCGCGGGCGAGCTCGGACTCGTCCTCGGAGACGATCCGGTCGTAGCTTACGGAGCGGGCGCAGGCGGCGAGCAGCACGCGCCGGTAGGACTCCGGCGCCGTGCGGAGCGCGTCCAGCGCGGTGGAGACGGCGTCGAGCCCGCAGTCGGCGGCGGGGAGCAGTTCGAGGACGTGCATGATGCCGGAGAAATAGGCGGCGCCGGCCTGGAAGGCGCGGAAGGCCTGCTCGTGGGTGTCGACCGCGGTGCGGGCGCAGGCGGAGAGGAGCACGGCGATGGGGGCGGTGTATTGGGCGATGGTCAGGCGGTGGACGGCCGCCGGGCGCGGGAGGCCGTCCCGGCCGCGGCGCGCAGCGGGGGCGAGCCGGCGCTCGAGGGCCTTGAGCAGGGCGAACTCGAAGAGGGAGAGCTCGTCATCGTGCTCGGCGAGCGCGCGCGCGGCGGAGAGGAGCGCTGTCCGCGCGGAGTCGGGCAGCGCCTGCAACGCCGGCAGCGCCAGGCCGAGGAGCGGCAGGCGTTTGGCGCGGTGGAGCGCGG
>JAEXPG010000121.1 GCA_023447015.1 Verrucomicrobiota bacterium | reverse complement strand
CCTCCGCGCCGGCCGCCGCCGAACAGCCGCGCCCCCGCGGCCCGCAGGCGGTGGCCGTCGCCGTCCGCACCGCCGACCAGTCGCCGCGTTTCGCCACGACCACGCTCCACCACGACCCGTTCACCGGCGCCGTCCTGCGCACAGATACGTTCGCCGACCAACCCGCCGGCCGCCGCCTGCGCAGCTGGGCGCGTTTCCTTCATACCGGCGAAGCGCTCGGCTGGCCCAGCCAGCTCGTCGCCGCCCTCGCCTCCTCCGCCGCCCTCGTCCTCGTCTGGACCGGGTTCGCCCTCTCCTGGCGACGGTTCCGCGCCCGCCCAATCGTCAAGACCCCGTGAGCAACGCCGGGTAACGCGCCGCGAGTTCGCGCACTCCGGTTTCGAAATGCTCCCGCGCCTCCCCGATGGAGGCGCGAAACGCATCCGGTTCGACCTCGTTGATCCGCGCTTCCAGACGCCGCAGATCCCACCCCGCCCGGGCGAAGGCGAAGTTCACGATCGTCCCCGCCACGCGATGGAGCCTCGCGGCAATCCGTTCCCGCGTGCCCTCGATCGCGACGGTCCCCAACTCGTCAAGTTCGGCGCGCGCGCTACGAACCAAATCCCTGACCATCTCCCCGATCTGCTGCGCGCTGCCGCCTTCGTGCGCGCCGAATAGCTCCGCGGCGAGGTCATGGTCGACAAAGGGTACGACAGCGTTCTCGACGCCTTGGGAATCTTCACCTCGCCCGCCCAGCATCTCCACCAGCGCGCGCATCCGGACCGGCTTTGTCATAAACCCCACCATACCCGCATCGAAGCACGCTCGGCGGTTCTCCTGCCGCACGTCGGCCGTCAGCGCGACGATCCGCGGCACACGGTCCGAGTTGGCCCGGCGCAGTTCGGCCATGATCCGGCGGCTTGTCTCGACACCATCCAGGTCCGGCATGTGCACATCCATCAGCACCACGTCGGGTCGCTCCGCGACACACCGGTCGATCGCCGCCAATCCCGAGGTGCACGTGCTGCACTCGTGCCCGAGATCCTCGAGCAGCATCCGCATCAGCATCAGGTTCGCCTCGGTGTCGTCCACCACCAGCACCTTCAGTCGCTCGCCGCTCCGCGTTGCCGCAACCGCCGCGCGCGGTCCCAAGACCTTCCCAACCACGTACGGCACGGAGATCGCGAAGACGCTGCCCTTGCCCGGCTGGCTCCGAACACCGATCCGCCCGCCAAGGCGGGCCGCGATCTTCTGCGAGATCGCGAGGCCCAGTCCGGTCCCTCCGTGGCGCCGCATCGCCGCGCTCTCCAGTTGGGTGAACGGTTGAAAGAGTTTCGCCTGCTGGGCCTCGTCGATTCCGACCCCGGTGTCCTCCACCTCTAACGCCAGTTGCTTCCCCTCGGGCGTCTCCTCGATCCGGGCCCGCACCCAGACGCTCCCGGCCGCGGTAAACTTCACCGCATTCCCGAGAAGATTCACGAGCATCTGGCGCATCCGGACCGGATCTCCTCGCACCGGACATGGGTCCGGAAGCGCGAACTCCGGCAGCAACGCCAACCCCTTCCGTTCCGCGGTCGGCCGCACCAACGCCAAACACTCCCCGATCAGATTGCGCAGTTCGAAGTCCTCCTCGAGAAGGTCGAGCCGGCCCGCTTCGATCTTCGCAAAATCGAGGATGTCGTTCACCAGCCCGAGGAGGTGTTCCGCCGCGTTCTGCAGGGTCTCCACCAGGCGGCCCTGGCGCTGATCCAGCGCCCCGCCCGCCAGCAGTTCGGCGGCCGAAACGATGCCGTGCAACGGAGTGCGGATCTCATGGCTCATGGAGGCGAGAAACTCGCTCTTGGCGCTGTTGGCCGCCTCCGCGACATCCCGAGCCACGCGCAGCTCGTCGGCCAGCGCGTTCGCGCGGTCGCGCTCCCGGGTGATGTTCGTCCGCGAGAGATCAAGATCCTCGATCATGCTCAACATCACCCGTCGGTGCTGCTCAAGCTCGTGCGCGCGCTCGGAAAGGGCCGCGGAAGTCTCCCGCAGCCGCGCCTCCACCTGTCGCTGGACCGACACCGCCTCGATACAGCCGATCAGCTCACCTCCGCCGGCGCCATCGTCATGCGGATGGACCGAGACCTGACACAAGGTTCGGGTCTTGCCGAGCGCGGCGTCAAAGACCTGCGCCGCACCCGCCCTCGCCTTGTCGAACAACGCCCGCTCGGCCTCCCGAGGGAACAGCACCGCCAACGGATGGTGTTCGACCTCCTCGTGCGCGAACCCGAGGCGCCGCAGCAACTCCCCGCGCGCGAGCGAGATCGAGTACCCGGCCGCGCCGTGCTGACAGCGGAAGATCAGGTTGGGTTGCAGGTCGAGGGTTCGCTCGAACTGGTCGCTGATCCGGTTCACCCGCCCCTCGAGTTCGCTGCGTATTCGGGCGTTGGCTTCGGTCAACTCTTGCGACGTGACTTCCAGCGTGTGCGAGAGGAACCTCGCGTCGCCCTCCAGCTCATCGTAGGTGCGGCTCACGACCTCGAGCAGAGGCCCCAGCATCTCGACGGGCACCCCCTCCGGGAGATGGCGCCGCAGCTGTCGCTGGAGAATCGGGTTCATGGCGAGGCGGGCGCGGGGCCCACCGTCTCAGAAAAGGCGGAGGTGTAGAGCGGCGACAACCCCGCCTTGGCCCGGAGCTCGTTCACCTCGCGCTTGAGCTCGAGCACGCGTTCCTCGCGTTTGAGCATCAGCCGGTTGAAGCGCTCGAGTTCGTCCATTGTCGCACGCAACTGCTCCTCGCCGCGTTTGCGCTGCGTCAGGTCGGAGGCAATCCCGAGGTAGCCCACGATCCGCCGTGACTCGTCGATCAGGGCGCTGACCGAGAGCAGCACCGGAACCCGCGTGCCGTCCTTGCGGATATACGTCCATTCCCGTTCCTCCGGCACCCCGAGTTCGGCCTTGGTCACGAAGGTGCGGAACCCCGCCTCCACCTCCCGGCCCAGTTCGCCGGTGAGCGTCCGCGCATGCTCCTCCACCTCGGCCGGATCGTGGAACACCGCGGGCGTCTTCCGCCCGATCATCTCGGCCGCGGCGTATCCGAGCAGACGCTCCGCCGCCGGATTGAAATGCTCGATCACCCCGGTTGGGGTCGTCGAGATGATCGCGTAGCTCGCCCCGTCCAGGATCGCCCGTTGGAGCGCGCTCGTCTCGCGCAGCGCCCGCTCGGCCTCGCAACGCACGATGCGCTGCCCGATCTGTTCGCCCACCGCGCCCACCGCGCCGAGCAGCGCTTCATCGGGCTCCTCGATCTTCCGGCTGAAAAGCTCCAGCACGCCCCAGAATTCCCCGCGCACGAAGACCGGAAAGCCGAACGCCCCGTGGAGACCGTCCGCCCTCGCCGGGTCCCTCCGCGGGAAGTTCGCATCGCAGGCCACATCCACGATCCACTCCGGTCGCCCCGACGCCCACACGCGGCCGGGCAATCCGACTCCCTTCGCGAAACGCTGCCTCGAACTCGCCTCAAGAAACTGCCCGACACTCACCTCGGGCCGATGCCATTCCGTATCCACCCGCAGCGACGCTCCGTCGCAGCGCCAGAGCAGCCCGATCTGCCAATCCAAGTTCCGGCAGAGCGCGCCGAGCACCTCCCGAAACACCTCCGCCTCGCAACTACTCTCCGCCAACAGTCGCACCACCTCGTACTGGATCGCGAGCCGTTGCTGGGCCGACCGCCGCCCGGTGATGTCGCTTTCGATCGCCATGAAGTTCGTCAGCCCACCGCTCTCGTCGCGGATCGGCTGCACCTCAATCGCCAGCCAGTAACAACGGCCGTCCTTGCCGTAATTCTGGATCTCCACGCTGAATCCCTCGCCGCGGCGCAACTGCTCATGGATATGCCGGACGGTAGCGGGGTCGGTACCTCGGCCCTGCAGCACTGAACCGGGCGTCCGACCCGCCATCTCCTCGAGAGTGTAGCCAGTGAGCCGGGTGAAACCGGCGTTCACCCAAACCACCCGCCCGGCGGCGTCGGTCAGGACCACCGCGTTGTCGGTCCGTGCGGCGATGAGCGCCAGCGTCCGCGCCTCGCGTTCCTGCCGGACCAGCCGCGACTCTGTCTCCAACAAGTGGCGGTTCTGCAGCTGCAGTTTCTCGTTGGCGGCGCGCACCTCCGCCCGCCCCTTGGCGAGCCGCTCGTTCAACAGCCGCAGGTCGCCCACCGCCATCTTCTGCGCCTGCATGAGCTGCAGGAAATCCATCGCCGGGTCATGCAGAGCGAAGTCTTCCATCGACATGCCGAGCGCCTCGAGCTGCCCCGGATCGGTCAGCCACGGCGAACCGAGGAACACCATGCCGCCGAGCTCCGGCAGCTCCAACATCTGCCCACGGAGCCGGAAGCGACCCGCGGGTTCCGTCAGCAGGAACAGCTGCCGTTGCGTGGCCCGTATCTCGTCGAAGGTTGTCGTCCCCTCGGGCCGGTCGATCCGCAGACAATCGCCCAGCCTCGCGCCGACCGCGACCGCCGGGCACAGCCGCGCGAGGCCTTGTCCTACGTGCGTGATCCGCAGCCCCGCATCGAAGGCAAAATGAAACGGGAACACCGTGTCGAAGCAGCGAGCCGGCACGAAGGGTGCCGGTCGGTCTGGCGCTCCAGCGCTCATCGTTGGGTCGACTCCTCCCATTCGACCAGGAACACGTCGTGCTCGGCGCCCTCCTCGCGGCGCGACTCGATCGTGACCTTGACCGGGGTGCGGAACATCCGGCCGAGCCCCTGCAGCAGGCCGACCACGAACATCGTCAGACCCGGCCGATGCGTGTGGTAATGGAGGCGCAACGATCGATCCCCGACGTCGCTGCAGGCGAAGCCCGGGGGCTGCAGCTTCGGGTAGATCATGATCACCCGTGTGTGGAAGTTCGGCAGGTTCACGAGGAACTCGCGGAGCGACTTCCCGCCCGCGCGCATCATGCTGCCGTACCCCTCGCTCGCGGTATGCAGCACCCAATGCTCGCCAAAAGCCTTGAGGATATCCGCCGGATCCATGCCCAGCTCTGCGCTCGCTGCGCCAACCAATCGGTACGTGATCTCGTCCGGGTAGCCCTCGTTGCTGATGAACAGGTCCTCTTCGACCCCGGCCCGCATCTTGATCCGCGTCCACATCTCCTCGCCGTGTTGGCGGCACACCATCTCTTCCATCGCCTTGTTCACCATGCCGTACATGAGTTTTCCTCTCTCGGGTTCAGGTTGGTCTGACGTGACTTGGTTCAGCCGGGGTTTCTTCCGCCCCTCACTCATCGGCCCAACCGACGAAATCCCAAAGCCTCCGCACATAGGTCCGGCGCGTGCCGGTTTCCACGAGACCGTCGCGGCGCAGGTGGACGATCGTGATCAAACCCGGGCCGACCTCGACCGGCGCCCGCCAGACCTGGTCGGGCGTCTCCACTTCGAGCTCGAAAGTCCCCTCGCCCGCCGGCGCATGCTCGCGGCTCTCCTCCGCGCCCATCGGCCGCGCGTCGAGGAGGGCGCCGCCCAGCTCGACCCGGCAAACTGGGAGCCGCGCATCGGAGTCGTTGTAGACCACCAGCCGGCAACGCCAAGCCGCGCGGACTTGCCACGCCAGCACGACACCGACGACCAGCACCGCGAGAGTCAGGAAGATGGGGCGACGGGTTTCCATGTTCGCATCCGGACGGCGGCGCCCAACAAGATCAACCACAGCGACAGGCTCTTGGTCTGGGTCAGGACTCGCTCGAGATGGCTGTGCGCGTAGGTGAGCACCACCGCGACCAACACCGCGCCCAGGAACGCCCCCAGCGGTCCGTCCCGGTGCCGCCACGCGCCGGCCGCGCACCACCACGC
>JAEXPG010000046.1 GCA_023447015.1 Verrucomicrobiota bacterium | reverse complement strand
CGGCACCACAGCCCGCCCGCGCCGCTCCGGCCGCCGCCATCCCGGGGCTCGCCGACCTGCTCGCCGCCATGCTCTCGCAGGAGCGCTGCCGGCCCCGCGCCTGATACCCTCTCCGCCCGGTGCGACTCCGCCGCCCACTTGCGAGTGCCCGCGCTTCACCAGAAACCCAACACAACACCGCCATACCATGAGCGCCACCGCTCCGTCCACTCCCCCTCCTCCCCCCGTCGCCGCGGTCCCGCAGAACGCACCGCCCGTGCGCCGCGAGGCGAGCAAGACCATCCTCGTCGGCCTCGATCTCGGCACCAACAAGTGCTGCCTGATCGCGGGCGCCCCGGACTCCACCGACATCGCGGTCGGCAAGGTCCTGCCCAGCGCCGTCGGCTACGTGAAGGCCGGCATCATCAACGGCATCGTCCCCGGCAACGCCGACGTCCTCTTCGGCGACGACGCCGTGCGCTGCGCGCTCCATGTCGATCTCGTCACCCCGCTGCGCCACGGCGTGATCCACGACGCGCGCGCCTCCCGCGACCTGCTCCGCCACCTGCGCTCGCTCGTCGATCCGACCGGCCAGGCCGACGTGCGCGCCGTCGTCGGCGTGCCCGCCAACGCCGAGCCCGAGGCGCGCGAGCAGATCCGCCGCGCCGTCGTCGGCGCCTTCGAGCGCGTGCTGCTCATCCCCGAGCCGTTCCTCGCCGCCATCGGCGTGCGCGAGGACTCCCGCCTCGGCCAGTCCGCCTACGTCGATCCGGTGAGCAACTCGCTGATCGTCGACATCGGCGCCGGCACCACCGACCTCTGCCTGGTGCAGGGCTACTTCCCGACCGCCGACGACCAGGTGAGCTTCAACTTCGCCGGCGACGCCGTGGACCAGGTGCTCCACGACGCGATCAGCCAGCTCTATCCCGACTGCAAGCTCGACCCGATCTCCATCCGCCAGATCAAGGAGGCGCACGCCTACTGCGGCGCGATCCGCAAGCCGATCGACGTCCGGATCGTCCTCGGCGGCAAGGCCCGCACGCTCGAGCTCGGAGAGGTGATCGGCAACGCCTGCAACCAGCTTGTCGACCGGATCTTCGACTCCGCCAAGCGCCTCATCGCCCGCGTGCCGAACCACTCGGTGATCCGCCTCCTGCAGAACATCATCGTCACCGGCGGCGGCAGCCAGATCCGCGGGATCGACACCGAGCTCCAGGCGCGTTTCGCCGCCGACGGCTACGAGGGCCCGAAGGTGCGGCTCGCCGGTCCCGACTACCAGCGCTACTGCGCGATGGGCGCGCTCAAGGCCGCCCGCGCCGCCCGCGAGAACCAGTGGCAGTACGTGGTGAGCTGAGCGACCCCCTCTCTCCCCGCAAACACGCCCCGCAGAACGGAGCGTTCTTCACCGCGACAAAGCCCCGGCCCAGCGCCGGGGCTTTTCGCTACGCCGATTCACCGCATCGGCCCGCTTCCGCACTCGCCTGCACCATCGCGCCACAACAGGCTCTCGGCCCTCTCATTCCGATGAAACGACTCCTCGATCTCCTTCTTGTCTCCGGACTTTTTGCGCAGGTCCTCTGCGCCGCCCCCGCCATGCAGACCATCCCCGCCAACGACTCCCGTTTCCGCTACGAGGGCCGCTTCGACACCGCCAAGCCGGCCGCACCGGCCATCGTCTGGCAGGCCAGCCGCATCGCCATCGATTTCGAGGGCACCGAGCTCGCCCTCCTCTTCGACTGGGCCGAGGGCCAGAACTACTTCGACGTCACCGTCGACGGCGCCACCGCCGTCCTCGCCGTCAACGACGCCGCGCACTCCCGTCTTGTCTTCCCCCAGCCCCTCGCCGCCGGCCGCCACCACCTCGTCGTCTTCAAGCGCTCCGAGGCCTCCGCCGGCCATGCGCGCTTCCGCGGCATCGAGATCGCTGACGCCGCCCACGCCTGGCTGCCCGCCGCCCCGGTCTACAAGCTCCGGATGCAGTTCTTCGGCGACTCCATCACCGCCGGCGCCTGCAACGAGGACAAGGGCGAGGACCAATGGGTGGATCGTTCCACCCACAACAACGCCCGCAGTTACGGCGCCTTCACCGCGGCCGCTTTCCAGGCCGACTACCGCAACATCGCCGTCAGCGGTATCGGCATCGTCACCGGCTACTATCCCGAGCCCATCGGCAACGTCTGGGACCGCCTCTACCCCACCGAGAAGTCCGCCCGCGCCGATCTCACCACCTGGACGCCTGACGTCATCTGCATCAACTACGGCGAGAACGACGGCTCCTTCACGACCGTCAACAAGCAGCCCTTCCCCGCCAAGGAGTTCACCGCCGGCTACGTCGCTTTGGTGCAGGCCATTCGCAAGGCCTACCCGCAGGCCCATATCGTCCTCCTGCGCGGCGGCATGTTCAACGGCGCCAAGCACGATGGCCTCCGCACCGCCTGGATCTCCGCCGTCGAGCAACTCGAAGCCGCCGACAAACAGGTGCACCACTACGTCTTCACCCACTGGTCCGGCCCGCACCCCCGCGTGCCCGACGACCGCGCCATGGCCGACGAGCTCATCGCCTGGCTGAAAGCGCAGCCGTTCATGCAGCTTTCCCGCTGAGGCGGACGCAGGCCCGCTTCGCCCCAAGGCACGGCCAGGGCCGTGCCTTCTTTTTGTCCTCTTGCCGGCGATCTCCCACCAACGTTGAGTCCGGCGATGCGCGCATCGACCGATGCGGCCGCCACACCATGATCCGACTTCGCTCGCTCGCCTCGCTGACCATCCCGGTGCCCAACACCTCTGCGCGTCAACGCTGGCTCGGGAGCACCAGCTATTGGATCGGGCAGGTTCTCTTCTGGTCCAGCATCACTGCCGCGGCCGACCTTATTGATCGGGTCTGTCTCAAGATC
Organism: Verrucomicrobiota bacterium; assembly: GCA_023447015.1. Classification (GTDB taxonomy): domain Bacteria; phylum Verrucomicrobiota; class Verrucomicrobiia; order Opitutales; family Opitutaceae; genus CAJCBL01. The sequence continues at coordinate 715 of JAEXPG010000046.1, read as the reverse complement.
CCCATCGACCGCCTTGTGATCAAGGATAGCATCGGCTTCGGCGCGATCATGATCGTCGCCACGCATCTGGGTCGGCTATGGATGCTCAGACTGAGGCGCCATGGATGCACCGCCCTCGTTTTCTGGACTGGGACTGTCGCCTATATTCCGGTCTGTTCCGCGGTGGCCTGCGCGCTCGCAAGTCCTGTCGTCACTCACCTCCTGCCCGAAGCGAAGAAGGCTGCGCCGTGCTTCCTCAGCGATCCCTACTCCGTCGGCTGCGAGAGCGCTATCTACGGCACCTTCTGGCTACTCTCCTATGCGGGACTCACCTTCCTCCAGGGGCTCCATTTGGCGGAAACCGCCCGGCTCCGTTCGGAGAACATGGCCAAAGAGGCCGAGTTGATCGCCATCAAGGCGCAGATCAATCCCCACTTCCTCTTCAACTCGCTCAACACCCTGCGCGCGCTCATGCCACGCGAGCAGGAGGTTCCGCGATCCGCCATCACCAGGTTGGCCGACCTGCTGCATGCCGCCCTTGCCGTCCAAGCAAGCCCCACCATTCCGCTGCGCGAGGAACTCCAGACCGTCGATGCCTATCTCGCGATAGAACAGCTCCGCTTCGAGGAACGACTACAGATCGCTCGGAGCATTCCCGACCGCTGTCTGGATTGCCCCATCCCACCGTTCGCCCTGCAGACATTGGTCGAGAACGCCATCAAGTACGGGATCGCCC
>JAEXPG010000030.1 GCA_023447015.1 Verrucomicrobiota bacterium | reverse complement strand
CGTGCCGGCGGGCGCCTCGGAGAGCACCGGCACCGGTCCCGAGTTCACGAGGTACAGATCCATGAACCCGTCGCCGTCGAAATCGAGCACCGTGCCGCCGGCGCCGTCGGACTTCATGATGTTGTCGAGCTGCCCGTTGGCCAGTTGGTGGAGGAAATCCACCCCCGACGACCGCGTCACATCCGCGAAGACCGCCGAACCGTCCTGGACCGCCGCCTCTGGGCCGGCAGCTTCCGGTTTCTGCTCGGGCGATCGGCCGCAGCCCGCCAACCACAGCAGTCCGGCCAGCCAGCTCCCAGCCGCCGCGAGCCGACGAAGGTGCCGTCGACGGACACCGGAACGGGCGGGAACCAGGGGAGCGTTGGGCGGGATCATGGGCGGGGCCGAATGTGCGCTGCGCCAAATGGCCTCTGCAAGCCAACTTCGCGACCGAAACCGCCCGCCGAACTCCGTCGCGGCCCGACGGTCCGCGACCACCTTCGCAAATGCGCCCCGGCGGCGCCAAAACCGACCGCCCTTCCCGCAACCGCACCGACCGATCCCGCTGGCGCGATCGCGCAAACTCGGATGTCCGCGCTTCCCCAAGCACGCACCGGCTCGGGTCGAGGGAAACGAGCGTCGCACGCCTGCCGGGGGCGGAGCGTCCTCCCCGTCGCAGATGGACCGACGCGGCAGCGTCAGTCCATTGCGCGAGTCCGGCGCGAGCTCACGGGTTGAGCGCCTTCAATTCCGCCTCGGCGGCCTCGGCTTCGGCCGTTGCCTTCCGGAGTTCGGCGTCCTTGGCCGCGCTCACCTCACGGGCGCGTTTCGTGGCCGCCAACCGTTCCTTCGCCACCCGGGCACGCTCCCGGGCCGCCGCAATATCCTGGTCGACCTGCGGCTGGCCGGCCTCGTCGGCGGACTCGTTGCCGACAGCGCCGGAGTCGGGAGCAGCGGATCGCGCCGGCACCACGCGGGTCACCGGCGGCGGGGTGGCGGCCGCCCGACGCTCCGCCCGTTCCTTGTCGGCCTCGTGCCCGATGATGCTCCCGGCCACCGCGCCGAGCAGCACGCCCACACCGGTATTGTGCGACTGGTGACCGATCACACCCCCGGCGATGCCACCGAGCACGGCGCCGGTGGCCGCACCGTCGTTGGCGTAGCCCGGCTCGCACCAGCCGCCATCGACATAGACGACCCGGTCGCCCTCGGTCACGTAGCTGGGCTCGACATAGACATAGTTCTCGTACGGAGGCAGATCCCAGTATCCGCCCACCCAGACCCAGTCGGTGTAGCCGGCCCGCCAACGCCAGCAGCCCGGGATCCAGCAATGCCGATGGCTCGGCCGTGGCGAACGGAACTCATGTCGCAGCGGCGGCGGCCGCCGGCCGGCAAAGTGGCGCGGCCGCGGCTGATGATGCGACCAAACATCGCGTCCACGATGATCGTCGCCCCGCCAATGATCCCCGCCCCGCGGCCCGCGGTCGTCATGGCGCCCCCACTCGCGGCGGTCGTCATGGCGGCGCTCGGGGCCGCGATCGCGTTGGTGGGACGGCTCATCGCGGCGGCCGGGGCCCGCGGTGCCGCAGCGGTCCCGATCCCGGCCGTGATCGTCGGCGTTGGTGACAGTGGTCGCGGTCAGCGCCAGGGCGGCGCCGAGCAGGCAAAGGGCGAGTTTGGAACTCATGAAGAAGTCTCCTGTTGCTGATGAATGCCGGGCTTGTGCCCGACAGGGGTTGAGACGACCGGCATGGACCGAGGTTGCGTGGGGCGGCCCCGATCTGTGCGAGCGGTCCGGTCACCCCGCCGGCGGGCCGCAAACCATGTCGAGCGGTCCGCCTCGTCGCCCCCGCGGCGTGATCCACACGATCCCCTCGCTACCGGGGCCCGCTCGGGTCCAGCAGCACGGCAAGCTCCGCCGGAGTACCCACGGGACGCCGGCAGGTGAAATCCTGGCAGAGGAACGCGAGCGGCCGGCCGGCAACCGGGCGCGGGAGCGTCGCGAAAAACTCGTTCTGCCGCTCGAAGAACCCGCGGTTCGCCTCGTGGAGGACGAGCAGGGACAGATGCGGGAGGTGCCGGGATCGAACCTCGCCCAGCAACGCCTCCGTCGCCGGCTCGCCCGGACACCCGACCACGATCAGCTGGCGGGACGCCCCCCCGAGCCCGCCGAGCGCCGCGAGCATCTGCGGCAACGCCAGCGGCCGCTCGGCGAGCGTACCCGCGAAGGCCGCCACATCGGCGTGCGCCGCCCGCAGAAACTCGGGCCGGTGCAGCAGGCCGGCGAGGCGGACCTTGTTCTCCACCGCAACCGAACTGGCCGAAGGCTCCGCGCCGTCGTGGTCGTCCTTCAGCCGAACCAGGACGTTCCGATCCTCGGCGACGCTGGCGAAATAGCCGCCGCCGGTCCGGTCGCGGAACAGCTCGTCCTGCGTCGCCTGCAGCGCGAGCGCCCACTCCAGCCAGCGGCTCTCCTGGCTGCAGTCGAAGAGGTCGAGCAGTCCGCGGATCAGCAGGCTGTAGTCCTCGGCGAAACCGTCGGGGCCCGGCGCTCCCGCACACCAGGTCCGGTGCAGCCGGCCGCGCTCCGCATCGTGGAGATGGGTGCGGAGAAACTCCGCCAGCCGCGTGGCCGTCTCCGCCCAACGACTGGAGCCGAGATGCTGCGCCGCCTTCGCGAGCGCGGAGAGCACGAGGCCGTTCCACGCGCAGACGATCTTGTCGTCGCGGTCCACCGGCGGGCGCTGCGCGCGCACCTCGCGCAAGCGGCGCAACGCGCCGGCCAGCAGCGCCTCCGTCTCCGCCGGGGCAAGCCCGAAGGCCGTCGCCGTCTCCTCTTGGGGACGGGCGCAGTACGGGAGGTTCTTGCCGGCAAACTCGCCCGCGGGCGCGGAGCCGAGGTTGCCCTCCGCCTCGATGCCATACGCGTGGGCGAACACCGCGGCGGCCCGCTCACCCAGCGCCGCGCGCAGCTCCGCCGTGGTCCAGACGTAGAACGCCCCCTCCTGCCGCGGGCCGGCGGGCGTCGCGAGCGGGCTGTCGGCATCCTCCGCGGCATGGAACGCCCCGCCGGCGGCGCGCATCCGCGTTTCCAGATACAGGAGACACTCCTCGGCCGCCCGGCGCAGCGGCGGCTCGCGGGTGACCAGCCAGGCGTCGAGGCAGACTCCGGCAAGCTGTGCCTGATCGTAGAGCATCTTCTCGAAGTGCGGCAGCCGCCAGCGCTCGTCGACCGCGTAGCGATGGAAGCCGCCGCCGATGTGGTCGCGCAACGAGCTCGCGACGATCCGCCGCAGCGTGGTCAGTGCCATCCGCCGGGCCGACTCGCGCAGCGCCGCCTCGCCCCCCTGCACCTGATACCCCAGGAGAAACGAGAGGAAGCCGGGCTGAGGGAACTTCGGGGCCCGCCCGAAGCCGCCGTTCTCCGGGTCGTGGAGGCGCTCGAGTTCGCGCACCGCCTGGTCGCGCCAGACCGCGAAATCCCCGCCGGCCGCCGTCCCGCCCGCCGCAGACGCGGCGAGCGCCGCAACCACCTCCCCGGCCTGCTCGCGGACCCGGTCCGGGCTCGCCGCCCACACCGCGGCGATGCGCCGGAGCAGCGGGATGAACCCCGGCCGCCACGGGGTGTCCTCGGGAGGGAAGTAGGTCCCTGCGAGGAACGGCTGCAGCTCGGGCGTGAGCCAGACCGACATCGGCCACCCGCCGCCGCCGGTGCTCGCCTGGAGAAAGCTCATGTGGATCCGATCGACGTCCGGCCGCTCCTCGCGGTCGACCTTCACGCTCACAAAATCGCGGTTGAGCAGGGCCGCCACCGTCTCGTTCTCGAAACACTCGCGCTCCATCACGTGGCACCAATGGCAGGTCGAATAGCCGACCGAGAGGAAGATGGGCTTGTTCTCGGCCCGCGCCCGCGCGAACGCCTCCTCGCCCCACGGATACCAGTCGACCGGGTTGTGCAGGTGCTGGAGCAGGTAGGGCGACCGCTGGCCCGCGAGGTGGTTCGGCGAAGACATCGCCGACACTTCGCCGCGGATCGGACTGGGGACAAGGCGGCGCGAGAGAAGAAAGCCGGGCCCACGCCAATGCGGCAGCAGCATTATCCGCGCTCACACCCGGGCCGGGCGCCGCCGTCCCGTCGCTCGCCGCCCAGCCCGCCAACCACCAAGTCGCTTGCGTGCGGCTGGCGGAGACCGCGGGGCGATGGGAGTCACCACGCTTGCGGTTGGGTCGGACCTCGCGTCCGGACCGGCCGTCGTGGGCTCGCCCGACGGCCCGTGAACATCACCCGCGCCGCGCGGGTCTGGCGACGGGCGCCGATCCTACCGCAAGCGCGCGAGCCCACGCCGAACCTGGCCCGATCCGGCGTGGCGGAAGCGCTTCGCCTCCGCGCGGAACGGATGCCGTTCCGCTACGATGACGCCGCCCCGGCTCCCGGGTACCCCACCTGCCGCAACGCCTCGAAGGTCGCGATGCCGGCAGCGGTCGAGAGGTTGAGTGAGCGCAGCTCGGTGTTGGCGTGCGGGATCGTGATCCGGAACCCCTCGCCGATCTCCTCGTGCAGCCAGTCCGGCGCTCCCGAACCTTCGTTGCCGAAGACCAGCCCGTCGCCGTCCTGATAGCGCGCCTCCCAGAACGATTTCGCGCCCTTCGTGGTCAGCAGCCACAGCCGCTGCGGCCGGACCGCGCTGGCCTTGAACTCCTCCCAGTTGCGGTGGTGATGCACATCCAGCTCATACCAGTAATCCATGCCCGCGCGCCGC
>JAEXPG010000659.1 GCA_023447015.1 Verrucomicrobiota bacterium | reverse complement strand
GGTCGCGCAGGTCGAGGAGAAGACGAATTTCTTCACGCCCGCCTTCAGCATCGCGCGCAGGAGCTGGAGCGTGGCGACGGTGTTGTTGAAGTAGTACTTGAGCGGGTCGGTGACGGACTCTCCCACGTAGGCGAAGGCGGCGAAATGCATGACCAGTTCGATCTTCTCGGCGGCGAGGATGCCGGCGAGGGCGGCTTCGTCGCCGAGGTCGCAGGTGTGGAACGGCACTTCCGGCGCCACGGCGGCGCGATGGCCGTAGACGAGGCTGTCGAGCACGACCGGGCGATGGCCGGCGGCCGTGAGTTGGCGAACACAGTGACTGCCGATGTACCCGGCACCGCCGACAACGAGGACGTTCATGGAAGTGCGGGAAACTTTTATTGCCTCGCGGGGCGGAGGCTAGGCAAACTTTCGGCTTTGCCCGGCGCGACACCCCTGTTGTTGCCTTCTTTCCCACCATGAACCTCAGCCGCATCGTCATCACCGGAGTGGGCCTCACGGCTCCGAACGGCAACAACCTCGCCGAATTCCGGCAGGCTCTGCTCACCGGCAAGTCCGGCGTCGAGTTCTTCGAGACCCGCCACATGGGCAAGGTGCTCGCCGGCGTGTGCAAGTTCGAGACCACCCGGTACCAGACCCGCAAGGAGCTGCGTGTCGGCACCCGCGCGGGCAGCGTGAGCATCTACAGCTCGCACGAGGCGGTGAAGGATTCCGGCGTCGCCTGGGACAAGGTCGACAAGAGCCGGGTGGGCATCTACCTCGGCATCACCGAGCACGGCAATGTCGAGACCGAGAACGAGATCCACAGCCTTTCGACCTTCGGCAACGACACCAAGTTCTGGTCGCATTACCACAATCCCCGCACCGTCGCCAACAACCCGGCCGGCGAGGCCTCGTTGAATCTCGGCGTGACCGGCCCGGCCTACACCTTGGGCGCCGCCTGCGCCGCTGGTAACATCGGCATCATCCATGCCGCCCAGATGTTGCGCCTGGGCGAGGTCGACTTCGCGCTCGCCGGCGGCATCAGCGAGAGCATCCGGTCGTTCGGCATCTTCGCCGCCTTCAAGAGCCAGGGTGCGCTCGCGCACCACAGTGACCCGACGAAGGCGAGTCGTCCGTTCGACAAGTCGCGCAACGGCATCGTCGTCTCCGAGGGCGGCTGCGTCTTCGCGATGGAGCGGCTGGAGGATGCTCAGGCGCGTGGCGCCAAGATCTACGCGGAGATCGCCGGCTACGCCATCAACTCCGACGCCAGCGACTACGTGCTCCCCAACCCCGTGCGGCAGGCCGAGTGCATCCGGCTGGCGATCAAGCACGCCGGCATGCAGCCCGACCAGATCGACATCCTCAACACCCATGCCACGTCCACGCCGCTGGGCGACGTGCAGGAGTGCCAGGCCGTCGCCTCGGCCTTCGAGGGCTTCCAGCTCCCGCACATCAACAACACCAAGGGCTTCATCGGCCATGCGATGGGCGCGGCCGGCAGCCTCGAGCTGGCGGGCAACCTGCCGTCGTTCGACGATCTCGTCGTGCACCCCACGATCAACGTCGACGACCTCGATCCGCAGTGCGCGCTGCCGACCCTGGTGCTCAACCAGCCCAAGGCGGTGAAACGGGTTGACGCCATTCTGAACAATTCCTTCGGTATGCTCGGAATTAACTCCGCGCTCATCGTAAAGCGCTTCTCCGCCTGAAAGAGCTCACATGACGAAAGACGACATCAAGAAGCTGGTCACCGAAATCATCGCCGACATCGCGCCCGACGAGGACCTGAGCGGTCTCAAGCCCGATGTGCGCCTGCGGGAGCAGCTCCAGCTCGATTCGATGGACTTCCTCGACATCGTGATGGAGCTGCGCAAGCGCCACGGCATCGAGGTCCCCGAGGCCGACTACATGCAGCTCGCGACGCTCGACAGCTGCGCCAACTACCTGGAACCGAAGTTCGCCGCCAAACGCTGAGCGCCTGCGAACGACGGTAGTTCCTCTCCCGAGGCCCGGCCACCGCGCCGGGCTTCGTCGTTTCCGGAGCGGGCGAGCGGACAAGTCCGGGGCGGAGCAACCGGGCGCGCGGGAAGGCGCGGAAGGTGCGCAAGCGAGCTTGCCGGCTTCCGCGGCTTGGGACTGTATCGGCCCGAAGCAATTCACCGATGTCGATCAAACTGGCCATTGTGGAGGATCAGGAGCTGTTCCGGCGTCTGCTGGTGGGGCTTTGCAGCCTCCAATTCGGGTTCAAGGTGGTCTGCGAGGCCGGTTCGGTGGCCGAGGCGCTGGAACGCATCCCGGCGGCGGACCCGGACGTGGTCATGCTCGACCTCCAGTTGCCCGACGGCGACGGGCTCGATGTCGCGGCGAAGCTTTTCGAGACCAATCCGGACCTGCGCGTGCTGGCGCTGACGTCGCTGCGCGACGAGGTGACGATCCACCGCATCCGGTCCATGGGCATCCAGGGCTTCGTCGACAAGAATGTCCAGAAGCCGGAAACCCTGCGCAATGCCATCGAGGCGGTGGCCACTGGACGGGTCTACTTCGCCGAGGTGGTGCAGCAGGTGCAGCAGGTGATGCGCGCCGATCCGGTTTCGTTCTCCAAGGTGCTCAGTGATCGCGAGCAGGAACTGCTGCAGCTGCTGGGCCGCGGGATGTCCAATGAGGAGGCGGCGGCGCAGATGGGACTCACCGCCTGGACGGTCCACTCGCACCGCCGAAACATCATGAAGAAACTGGGGGCGAACACGCAGGCGGAGCTCATGCGCTACGCGTTGCGCAAGGGCTTCGTCCGGCCCGACAGCGCGCAGTTCTGATCCGGGCGCTCCCGCGTGGCGCGGTTCGGCGCCAATCAAACCGAGGGATCAGTGGACGAGGACTGTCGCGCGTCCGTGACTCCACCGGCGCTGCGTGCTTCAGTTGTGCCCAGCCTTGCCGGCGAGGCTGGGCGTGCTGCCGAGAAGCCGGATCCGGTTCCGAGCCGCGAGCTGCAGCGCATCGACAGCATGGCTGGTGTCGGCGCGGTTCTGCAGCAGCGAATCCTCGGCTCGGCGCGCGGCCTGAAGGAGGTCGTCGTCGTGGGCAAGAATGCTGAGCGAAGCGATGCGATGGGCGTGATGCCGCGCTGCCGAGGCGTCCGCGTGTTGCCAACTGGAGGCGAGCGACTGGGTCTCGACGTCGAGTTCGGCGTTCAGGTTGCGGAGCAGCTCGGGCGTCAATGGCAGCTCGGCGAACAATCCGGTTGTGGCCGGCGGCACAGTCCCTCCGGCGGTGACAGCCGGTCCCACGGGGGGCAAGCCGGGGGCGGGGCGGATGTCCAGTCTCGCAGCGCAGGCTTCAATGAGGCCGGCCAAGTGGGGCAAGGAGATGGGTTTCGGGAGGAAGGCGTCGGCTCCGGCCGCGAGCACCTGTTCCTCGATGCCACGGGTGGCGGCGGCGGTGGTGGCGACGAGGAAGATGGGGCGTTTGGCCACCTCGTTGCGCACCCGGCGGATCAGGGCAAGACCGTCGAGGCCCGGCAGATCGAGGTCGACAAAGGCCATGTGGTGGGCCCGGGCCTGAAGGAGGAGGTGTGCGCTGGGGCCGTCGGCCGATTCCTCGACCTTGCAGCCGAGCCGTTCCAGATGGTCGCGCAGGACGAGCCGGTTGAAGGCCTGGTCGTCGATCACCAGCACCCGAAGGCCCGATGTCGCCGCGGTGCTGGCCGTCGGTGGGCGGGCTGGAGGATTGGCGTCGGCGATTTCGAGCGGAATGGTGAGGCGGAATTTGGCCCCCAGTCCGATCTGTGAGTCGACATCGGCCTCACCGCCGAGGAGCTCGGCGAGGTCGCGGACCAGGGCGAGCCCGACGCCGTAGCCGCGAGGGGCATCCCCTTCGGCTGCCGAACTCCCGCGGGCGAACTTCTCGAAGATGCGTCCCTGCTCGGCGGGAGCGATTCCCGGACCGGTGTCGGCCACCGTGAACACGATGGTGATCCGGTTTTGGGTCTGGGCGCGGCGCCGGACGGAGAGGCGGACGTCGCCGCCGCGGGCGTAACGCGCGGCATTGGCGGTGAAATTGACGAGCACCTGCCGGATGCGATGGACATCGCCGACCAGGGCGGCGGGGAGATCGGGGTCGGCGGACCAGCTGATCCTCCCGCCGGCTTCCTCGACCTGGAGGCGGAACATCTCGGCGATGTCCTCGATGAGGAGTCTCGGGTCGAAGCGTTGCGGGGTGATCTCGATGCGGCCTGCTTCGATGCGTGCAAGGTCGAGGACGTTGTCGACGACGGAGCCGAGGTAGCCCGCGCAGGCCTTCAGCGAGCGTGCGAGCTGGCGTGAGGCCTCGTCCTGATGCTGGTTGGCCAGCATGGCCGAGAGACCGATGACGCCGTTGAGCGGATTGCGGATCTCGTGGTTGATATGGGCGAGAAACTCGGACTTGGCGGCATTGGCCTCGGCCAGTTCCCGAGTCCTCTGTGCGACGAGCGCCTCCAGTTCCTGTCGGTGGGTGCGCGCGAGCCGGAGGCGGGTCAGAAAGACGAGGCCCGAGAGGACCACGAGCCCGAGCGAGTAGGCGACATAGGCCGGGGCTGAACGCCACCAAGGCGGCAGCACGGTGAACTCAAGTGCCGAGGTGAGGGAGGGGCGGCCGAGGGCGTCGATCGAGCGCGCCTCAAACCGGTAGGTGCGGTCACGCAGGCCGCGGAAGACCCGGGACGGGATCTCCCCGAGCGGAACCCAGTCGGGATCGAAATCCGCGAGGCGCGCCTCCAGATGCACCCGCTGGCCCAGTCGGCCCTGGGGCACGGACACGTCAAACCGGACGCCGGCGTTGTCGAAATCGACGCGAGGCTGGAGTGGGGAAAGCGGATGGGTGCCCCGGACGTCGTCGAAAATCATCAATGCGGAGATCTGTGGGGACGGTGGCGGATTCTGGGCCGGAGTCCCGGGGCTCTCGATCCGGATCACCCGACCGGTCAGTCCGAGCCAGAACACCCGTTCGTCGGTGCTCTTCCCCTGCTCGGCAAGGAGCGCGGAGGGCGGTTCCTCGAGGGGGAGGGGCGGGAGCTTCACCAGTTCGCACGAAACCCCGCGGTCCGTCGGGCGTAGCCGGGCGATGCGAACCTGGAACGGGAATCGGTCCCGTTGGCTGAGGGCGAGCCAGACGGTGCCATCGGGGTCGGTGGCGGAGATCGCATGGATGCGGGCGCCCTTGATCTCCTCGTATGGTTGGAAACGGTCGCCCGCCTCGGTATGGAGAGCCAGGCCGGTGTCGGTTGTGACCAGCACATGGGGACCCACGCAGAAGAGGCGCGGCATGCTGGTGCCGGCCGCGCGGACGTTGCTGCGGTAGGTGCGGAGTGCGGGTTTCCCGGCCAGAATCTGGTCGGTCGGAGCGACGCGAAGCACGCCGGAGTGCGTTGTACCGATCCAGTGAGCCCCATCGGGGGCCTCCATCAGTGCACAGGCATCCGTGTCGAGTTCGATCGGAGGACCGGCAGGTTGGATCTTCTCTCCGACAATCGATCCCCTGGTGAATCGACCGCCCTCGAGCCACGCCAGTCCACGATGCGCTCCGTGCCAAGGGGCAAGTGCGCCGATGTCGCCGGTGTGGATGAGGTCCGGATGTGGGCGATCCGGGGCAACGATCCCGAGGGCGGAGGGGCATGCGGCGAGGAGAGGTCCTCCGGCGGTCACCAATCCGGTGACGGTGTCGGGCATCTCACCATTCGGAGCCCAGTGGCCGCTCGGATCATTTTCGTTGTTGGTGACGAGTCTCAGGATCCGCTTTTCGTTGGCGAGGAAGAGGTCGGCCCCGTCCCGAATCATGGTCGTGATCCGCTTGTTTGGAAGACCGTGGCGGCCATCGAAGGTGGTGGCTCCGAGCGTATCGCAGAAGAGAACCAGCGCTTCAGGGGTTGTGGCGCAGATGCCGAAATCGGCGCTGGCCGAAAGGTGGACGACGCGATTGTCGGGAAGATCGCCTGTTTGGTCGATGGCCGCGATCTGTTGGCCCGAGGAATCCAGGATCAGGATGCCGTGGCGGAGGGTAGCGAGTGCGACAAATCCGTCGGACAGGCCGATGGCCGCTGTTACTCGATCCTCCCTCAGTCTGCCGGCGGCGGGGCCATCGACCGGATCGGCTCGGTGGTTTGCTTCCCTCAGGAGTTGGTGTCCCGCCCCAAAAAGACGGCTCCCCCCGGGCGATCGCACGCACCAGTCCACGCCGATGGAGGCGTAGGGCTCGGGGAACCCGGACGGTTCCAAGCCCGAATCAGTGACTTTGAAAGTCGCGGCCCCGGGTTGGACGATGAAGACCGTACCTTCGTCATCGCGCCATGCCGAGAGGCGGCGGGGCGCAGGAAGGGACCAGACCTGGGATCTTGTCGGGCCGAGGCTGTAGACCCGGTTCTCGGTGACCGCCACGACTTGGCCTTTCGGGCGGGCGAACACTGCGCTGACGCTTCCAAGGTCCCGCCGGTGTTCGGGGGGGATCTGCGGTGCCATCGAGGTGAAGTGGACCGAACCGTCGGGCATCCGTGCCAACGCGCCGAGGAGGTTCTCCCCGCCCACGAGCACCTGGCCATTCTCATCCTCGGCGAGGGTGCGGACCGATGCGCCGCTTGGCAGAGGCATCGCGCGCCATGCCTCACCGTCGAATTCCAGCAATCCGTCGTGCCCGACGTAGAGCCGTCCGTCCTTCGTGCGCAGGGCGCAGCGGTAGGGCGCGAGCGTGCCGGTGTCCCGTGCCGAGTAGGTCCGGAGCAGGGGCGTTCCGATTCCGGTCTCATCCCATCGTGCCCCGAACACCGTCCCTGCGGCTCCAGCCGAGAAGACGGCGCCGCAGGCGAGCGTGCGGAGCATTCTCCGCAGGTTGGTGAGAGGGGATGACACGCGGTCAAGACTCTACGTTTACCAAATAAATGGCAAGCCGCTCACTGAAGGCTGGTAACCGAGGGAGTGGAGCTTCCTCCCAATGTTTGCAGTGTGGTCGCCGTGGCAGCGATTCATCCCAGTCATGACCGGTCCCGGGCCGCTCTGCTTTCGAGCAAGGCGACCGTTGGTGCCGCCGGCTGGGGTGGCTGCTACTCTGAAAACGGTGACGCTTTTGCGGCCGATTTTCTCCGGGCCAGGCTGGTTCCCGGATGGGACTAACCAATCAGCGCGACGGCGCCTCCCACTTCATGCTACCAATGTGGGGGGCAGCAGAAGTAGGGGCGCCGTCGCGCCTTAGTTGGGATTCAATGGGAAGTCCATGCTATGGCATGGTAATCAACTAGTTGGATGCTGGCTGATTGAGATTTTCCGAGGTTCTTCGTTGGGGTGTTTGCGCTGTTCGGTGGGTTGTCGCCTCGTATTTTGGAGGCCCCAAGCGCGGTGATCCGATCGGGGGACAACAGTCCGAATCGCAAATATCGCGCCCGGTTCCTCCGGAATACCAAGCGGCGTTCAATGGGTTGCGCATCCCTACACCAGCTGGGCCGCCAAGCCGTGCAAGGTGCGGCTCGTTCCTCGCATCCCTTGATGATCAGCACAGGGCATTTCTGCGAAATCGCGTGGCGCGTGGCGGATAGCGAAGCCCGGGATCTCCATTCTCCAGCCCTGGAATGTGGAGTTGTCGCCGGGTTGGGCGGAGTTGCAGCGGCCGCCATGAGCCTCGCCACAACTCCGGCAGTTGTGCCCGCTGCAGATTCAGCCTGATCCTCACCACGGTGCAGGCAAGGGGGCGACATCCTGGAATGCAGAACGGCCGCGCCAGGGAATGGCGCGGCCGTGGTGGAGATGGATTTCGGTGGATGATCAGCCGGCTTTGGGGAGCGCTGCCCCCAGCTCTACTTCGTGCGGGTGATTTCGCTTTTCCTTGTGCAGACGGGACCGGCGGCGAATCGAGCGGTCGAGTTTGTCGACCAGCAGATCGATGGACTTGTAGGCGTCGTCCGAGGTGACGGAGATGTTGGTGTCTGGGCCGTGGATCTGGAGATGGGCTTTGGCGGTGAAGCGGTCCTCTTTGGCCTTGCGATCGTCAAATTCGATTTCAACGCGGATCCGCACGATGCGATCCTCGTGGTCGAACAATCGCTGCATCTTGTCGACAACGTAGGCCTTGAGGGCCGCGGTCAACGAGACGTGGATGCCCGAGACGATGATTTCGTGCGGATTGGTATCTGCTTTCATGGTGCGTTTTGCTCCTTGTTTTGGGTGTGGGAGACGCGATTAGTGGGTCCGTGTTCGATTACGAAAACGCCCTCGCGCCCTTCACGGTGACCGTGGTGACCGGTGGTTCTTCCGGTGTGGGGAAAACGTTCATCTCGCTGCTGTCCGAGGCTAATCCCCGGATGGTCTTTTGCAACCTGTCGCGCCGAGCGCCGGCGGGGTTGCCCGAGATGGTGGAAAAGCGGTTGTTGCACGTGCCGTGCGACCTTGGGAAACCAGACATCCGCGCTGAGGCGGCGGGGGAGGCAATCAGGTTCATTCGCCGAGGTCATAATCGGTCCAAAATCCTTCTGATTAACAACAGTGGATTTGGTTCCTGCGGAAATTTTTCCGAGGCCGAAGTCGCGACACAGCTTGACATGGTTCAGGTGAATGTCGCGGGCGTGCTCGATCTGACTGCCCGTTTGCTGCCGGAGCTGCGGGAACGGGGCGGGGCGGTGATCAACGTGGCATCGGTCGCAGGCTTCCAGCCCACGCCATTCCTGGCGACCTACGGGGCGACCAAGGCGTTTCTGCTGAGCTGGAGTTTGGCGCTGCATGAGGAACTGCGACCGCACGGCATCCCGGTGCAGGCTCTGTGCCCGGGCCCGACCGAGACCGAGTTTTTCCTGCGGGCCGGTTTTCGCCAGAGGGTGGTGGGGCCAGGTCTGTCGATGCGCCCCGACGCCGTTGTGCGGGCGAGCCTGCGCGGTCTGGCACGCCGGCGCGCCGTGGTTGTGCCGGGCTGGCGCAACAAGCTTGTCGCGACTGTATCGGGACATCTTCCACGTACCCTCTGTGCCCGCGTGTCGGCCAAGGTGCTTGCCCGTTACCGGCTCAAGCAGCTCGCCCAGTGGCGGCGGGCGGAGGACGCCTTGTGAGCGAGCCTGTCGACAACGGCCCCCGTTTGATCCGCCCCGCGGAGTTTCCGCAGTGGGTCGTGGAGGAGGACGACGATGTGATCGTCGTCAACAAGCCGGGCGACATCGTCTGTCATCCGTCGAAGAATGGTCCCTGGTCCTCGCTGGTGGGGGCGTGTCGCGAACATCTCCAGCTGCCGCGCGTGCACATGATCTACCGGCTCGATCGCGAGACGAGTGGCGTCATGGTTTTTGCGAAGAACTCCGCGATGGCCGGCCGGCTGCAGACGGCGGTCGAGGGCCGTCGGGTCAGCAAGCTGTATCTCGCGATCCTCTGCGGCGAACTGAGGGAGACCGTCGTCGTCGATGCCCCGCTCGGGCGGGACCTCGCCAGCCCGATTGTCGCGCGGCAGGCGGTGGTGCGCGGGCCGGAGGGGCGGCCGGCGACGACCGAGTTCATCCCGGTGGCGCAGGGCGGCGGATATACGCTGGTTCGCGTCAGGCCGCGTACCGGCCGGCAGCACCAGATTCGGGTCCATGCCTCGGCGCTCGGTTGTCCGATTCTTGGCGACAAGCTGTACGGGCCGGACCAGCTGCTCTTTCTCGAGTTCATCCGGGATGGTTTCACCCCGCGGCTGGCGTCGTTGCTGACGTTGCCCCGGCATGCGCTGCATGCGCTGGAGATGCGCTTCGAGCCTGGAGAAGGAGGGCGGACTTTCCGCGCGCCCCTCACCCCCGACCTGCACGCATTCGCCCGTGAACGCATGGGCCTCGATGCGCGCACGCTCGCCTCGGCCGAGGAACGGGAGCGCGGCTGATCCGCTCCGGCGTGCGGCTTGATCGCCGTTCATCAGCCATGGTTGCCGCCGGTCCTTTTCGGCTATTGCCGAGGCAGGGTGGCCGGGTAGCGTCGCGGCCATGAAGTCGTTTTTCGCGAGTTTCTTCGGGTCCCTGATGGCGTTGATCGTCTTTGTTTTTGGCGGGATGTTCCTGATGTTCGTGGGGATGGCGATGCTTGCCGCCCTCGGTGAATCCCAGCCGCAGCAGCACGTGGAGAAGGGCTCATTCCTCGTGATCGATCTGAACACCAACATCACCGATGCGCCGTCTCCGTTCGATGGCGGCGGGAAGCTCGCCGGCCTGCTCGGGGCCGACGGCAACCGGCTTCAGCTGCGATTGATCCTGAAGGCGCTCAAGTCCGCGCAGAAGGACGACCGGATCCAGGGGCTATTGCTCACCGGCACACTCATGCCGCAGGATTACGGCAGCGGCTACGCGGCGCTGCGCGAGGTCCGCAAGGCGGTGCAGGAGTTCCGGGCATCGGGCAAGCCGGTGATCGCCTATGCGGAGAACATGGACACGCGCGACTACTACCTGATGTCGGCCGCCTCGGAGGTTGTCCTGAATCCGTTCGGCATGGTCTGGATGCCGGGATTGGCGGCGGAACCGATGTTCCTGGCCGGTGCGCTGGAGAAGCTCGGGGTCGGGGTGCAGGTCACCCGTTCGGGCAAATACAAGAGCTACGCCGAGACCTTCGTCCGCCGCGACTTCAGCCCGGAGGCGCGTGAGGCCACGCAGAAGCTGCTCGACGATGTCTGGGCTGAGATCCGCGGGCAGACCGCCGAGGCCCGCAAGCTTTCGACCGAGCAGCTCCAGTCGCTCATTGAGCAGCCACAGTCGCAGATCGGCGAGGTCGCCGTGAAGAACGGACTGGTCGACCGCACCGCCTATTGGGACCAGTTGATCGACGACCTGAAGAAGCGCACGAACGCCGAGGACGAGCGCACGTTCAAGCAGATCGGCATCCGCTCCTACCTGAAGGCGGGCGTGCCGAAGTCGTTTGTGGGCGGCGATGCGATCGCCGTGGTCTACGCCGAGGGCACGATCGTCGATGGCGACGGTGACGATGAGGGGCAGGTCGGCGGCGACCGGTTCGCGCGCGAGCTGCGGCAACTTCGGCAGGACGACGATGTGAAGGCGGTGGTGCTGCGGGTGAACAGCCCCGGTGGCAGCGCCGTCGCAAGCGAGGTGATCCAGCGCGAGCTGCGGCTGCTGCAGGAGACCAAACCAGTGGTGGTCTCGATGGGCACGGTTGCGGCCTCGGGCGGCTACTGGATCTCGGTCTACTCCGACCGGATCTTCGCGGAGCCCAACACGATCACCGGCTCGATCGGCGTGATCGGGATGCTGTTCAACGTGAAGGAGCTCTCGCAGAAGGTGGGGGTCTCGTTCGACGTGGTGAAAACCGGAAAGTTCGCCGACACCGAGACGATCTCCCGTCCGAAGACCGAGGAGGAGATGCGGGCCATCCAGTCGGTCATCGATTGGATCTACGACTCGTTCATCGAGCGCGTGGCGCAGGGCCGGAAGCTCGATCCCGCCGTCGTGCGCGAGATCGCGCAGGGCCGGGTTTGGTCGGGGACCGACGCCAAACGGCTCGGCCTGATCGACGAGTTCGGCGGCCTGGAGGACGCGATCCATTTCGCCGCTCAGAAGGCCAAGCTCGGCAGCAACTACCGCCTGCAGGAGTTCCCGGGCAAGCGCGAGCTTGCCGAGGTTCTGCGCGATCTCTTCGAGGAATCCGGCGACTACCTGAGCCGGGGTGGGATCACGAGCCAGGTCTCCCGTCGCGTGAAAGCGGAGGTGCGCTCGCTCGACCAATTCAACGATCCACGCAACATCTACCTCCGGCTTCCCGTCGATCTGCAGCTCAATTGAGCGACGTCGGCCGCCCCTCGCCACCATGCACAAAGAGACCGTCCTGCTCCGCGACTGCCCGGCTGCCGAGATTCCTGCCGGCACGCCGGCGACGCTCCCCGCCGGCACCGCGGTCATCATCACCCAGACGCTGGGTGGCAGCGTGACCGTGCGCGCGCTTGGCACGCTCTATCGCATCGCGCCGGACCAGGTCGACGCGCTCAAGGGGTTTTCGGTCCGGGCGGAGGATGGCGCCCCGGCTGCTGCCGGTACAACCGGGGAAGCGGCGGTCTGGGCCGCGTTGAGGACCTGTTTCGATCCGGAGATTCCGCTCAACATCGTCGATCTCGGTCTGGTCTACGATCTATCGATCGAGCCGGCGGCCGACGGACGCCAAATGGTGGAGGTGAAGATGACGCTCACGGCGCCCGGCTGTGGGATGGGTCCGGTGATCGCCGAGGATGCCCGCGCGAAGATCGCAGCGCTACCGGGCGTGGCGGAGGCGAAGGTCCATATCGTATGGGACCCGGCTTGGACGCCGCAGATGATGTCGACCGAGGGCCGGCAGGTGCTCGGCCTCGAGTGATCGGGTGGACTGGGCCGAGGCTTGGGGGTGGGACTGTCTCGGCGACTTGTCCATCGTCGTGGGGATGCTTGTTCCGCGCGGTCACCCACCGGATGGCGTGGCGAGGTAGGCGGTCAACGCCCGGTGCAGTTCGGCCGCATGGGCCTCGAGCTCGGGCAGGAGTGATTGCATGCGCTCGAGCTTCCCTTCCAGCCCAGCCCTCTCGATGGCCGCGGCGGCATGCTGGAGGCGTTCGGCGCTCATGTTGGCGGCTGCACCCTTGATCGTGTGGGCGTGCTGGGCCGAGGACTTGAGCTCGCGGTTGGCGAGACTGGCCCGGAGTTTTCCCAGCGTGCCCGGGTAATCCTCGAGAAACTTCTCCGCGAGGACGCGCACCAGCGACTCGTCGCCAAGCACGCGGCCGAGAATCGCCTGATGGTTGAAGACCCGAGGGGCGCTATCGGTCTTGTCTGCGGGCGTTCCGGCCGAGTGTCCGGGAGTGGACCGGGCGGAGCCGGGCAACCAGCGGGCGAGTGCCGCTCTCAGTGCTTCGGGATCGAGGGGTTTGGCGATGTAGTCGTCCATGCCGGCCGCGCGGCAGCGATCGCGGTCCTCGGGCGTGGCGTGCGCCGTCATCGCGATGATCGGCACGTTGTGCCTGGTGACGCCTCCGAACTGGGTGCGGATCCGTTGGGTGGCGGCGAGACCATCGAGCTCGGGCATCTGGACATCCATGAAGACGAGATCGTAGGGGATGTCCGTGAGCGACTGGACGGCCTCGGCCCCGTTGGCGGCGATGTCGATCCGGGCGAAACCGAGCTTGTTCAGGATGCCGGCGGCGACCTGTTGGTTGGTGGGATTGTCCTCGGCCAGAAGGATACGCTCGCTGCGTTTCTCACCCGTGGATGGCGCCTGCGTCTCGACGGGGACGGTGGCGAGGTTGCCGAAGGCGGCGACGAGGCTGTCGAGCAGCTCGGTGGGGCGGACGGGTTTGGCGAGGCAGGCGGCGAAGAGCCGGCGGTGCTCCTCGGGGACATCGCCGCTGCGCGACGGTGCGAACATGCCCACGAGCGGGGTGTAGCGCAGCGCGGAGTCGGCCTGGATGAGCTGGGCGAGTGCGACCCCGTCGGGTGCCGGCATCTGGAGGTCGATGAGGACGGCGGCGTAGGTCGATCCCGTCTTGAGGATTGCGTCGTGGGCGTCGAGGGCGCCGGCGCTGTCGGGGGCCTCGGCGACGCTTGCGCCCCAGCCCTCGAGACGGCGGCGGAGGGCCGAGCGGTGGGTGGCGTTGTCGTCGACCACGAGGAGCGGCACGCCCTGCAGCGGCGGCGCGGCCGGTGCCGGCTGGGGGGGCAGGCCGAGTTGGGCGGTGAACCAGAACTCGGACCCGCGGCCGGGCTCGCTCTCCAGCCCGATCTCCCCGCCCATGAGGGTGGCGAGCTGGCGGCTGATGGCCAGGCCAAGGCCGGTCCCGCCGTATTTGCGGGTCGTCGACGCATCCACCTGGGTGAAGCTCTGGAAGAGCATGCCCTGCTTTTCGCGCGGGATGCCGATGCCGGTGTCGCGCACCGCGAAGCGGAGGCGGACGGACTCCGGCTCCGCGGCGAGGAGGGAGACCCGAACGACGACCTCCCCGGCGGCGGTGAACTTCACGGCGTTGCCGGTGAGGTTGAGGAGAATCTGCCGGATGCGGCCCGGGTCGCCGCGGAGGCGGGCGGGGACTTCGGGGTCGGGTGTGCAGACCAATTCGAGCCCCTTGTCATGGGCGCGAACGGCGAGCATCGAGGCGAAGTCGTCGATGAGGGACTGGAGGTCGAAGTCGAGGGTCTCGAGCTCGAGCTTGCCGGCCTCGATCTTGGAGAAGTCGAGGATGTCGTTGACGAGGGTGAGCAGGGCCTCGCCGCTGGCGCGGACGGTCTGGGCGTAGCTCCGTTGGGTGGCGTTGAGCGGGGTGTCGAGAAGGAGGCCAGTCATGCCGATAACGCCGTTCATCGGGGTTCGGATCTCGTGGCTCATGTTGGCGAGGAAGGCGCTCTTGGCGGAGCTGGCGGCCTGGGCGCGCTCGGTCATGTCCCGCAGGTGGTGGTTGGCCTCCTCAAGCTGGAGCATGGCCTGGCGGAGCCGGTCCTCGGCGAGTTTGCGCTCGGTGAGGTCCACGAAGTTGGTGATAAGGAACGTCTCGTTCTGGAGGACGATGCGGTGGGCCGAGAAGACCCCGTGGCGGAGTTCGCCTTGCTTGGTGCGGAGGGTGGCGTCGACGCCGGGGGCCTGGGCCTCGCGGGCCGCCCGGACCTTCTGGGCGAGATCGGGGTCGACGATGATTCCGAGTTCGTAGCCGGTGCGGCCGATGGCCTCGGCTTCGGAGTACCCGAGCACGCGTTGGAAGGCCTCATTGACCTCGACCAAGCGGCCTTCGTCGAGCGTCGCGATCGCCATGAGCGATTCGCTCAGGTTGAACGCCTTCGAGAACTTCTCCTCGGAGAGCTTGATGAGGGAGATGTCGCGGGTGATGCCGAAGAGCGCGGGTTGTCCGTTCCAGTCGCTGCGGACGAAGCGGGTTTCGACGGGGATGCTGTTGCCCGCGGCGTCGACGATGGGAAGCGGACTGGTCTCGGCCCGGCCGGCCAGGATCTGGCGGAGCACCCATTCGGCCTCCGAACGGATCGCAGGGGGGTGGAGCACCATCATGCTCTGTCCGATGAGGGTGTCGGCGGTGTAGCCGAGGCGGGCGAGGACGGTGCGGTTGGCGGCGAGGATGCGGCCGTCGCGGTCGACGACGGTGAGGAAGTCGCCCGAGTAGTCGAAGAAGTTGCGGAAGTTCACCTCGCTGCGGGAGACGGCGGACTCGGCGGCGATGCGGTCGGTGATGTCGTGGACGATGGTGCAGAGCAGGGACTGGCCGTGGAGGGAGATCGGGGTGCTGTAGACCTCGACATCGCGGATGGAGCCGTCCGCCCGCCGATGGCGGAATTCGAAGTGTTGCTGGTCGCCGCGGACGACGGCCGCGATGTTCGCCTGGATGCGGTCGGCCGGGAGGATGTTGATCTCGGAGAGCCGCTTGCCCGTCAGCTCGGACTGCGGCCAACCGTAGAACGCCGAGGCGGCGGGATTGGCCTCGACGATGGCCCCGTCGCGCGGATCGACGAGGAGCATCACCGCGCTGTTGTTGGCGAAGAGGGTGCGGTAGCGGCGTTCGCTCTCCTGGAGTTCGGCGGTGCGGGCCCGCACCTCGGCCTCGAGGTGCTCCCGGCGGCGTGCGGTGATGGCGGCGAGCCCCGCAAAGGTGGCGGTGAGCAGAAGTCCGGTCGCCGCGGCCGTGGTGGCGGCGCGGAGACGGTGGGCGGCGACGAAGGCCGGCCCGGGGCGAGCGGCGACCACCCAGGTGCGGCCGAGCAGAAAGATCGGCGAGATCGTGTCCTCCCGTGCGATCCGGGGCTGCGACTCGGTCGAGGCGCCGGCGCGCGCGGCGAGAAGGCGGAAGGGGGATTCGGTGACGTCGATCAGTCGCAGCGAGACCATTCCTCCGGCGCCGCGGTCGAGCGCGAGGCTGTGTTCGAAGATGAAGCCGAGATCGAGCACCCCAACGGCGAAGCCGCGCGGCAGGGCGGATTCGCGCGGGAAGACCGGGTGGGCGGCGAGCAGTCCGCTGGCTCCTTGCGCGCTCTGCACGAGCTTGAGCCGGCCGGTGGCGGTGGCCAGGCGGGTGGCGGCGGCCGACTGGAGCGCGGCGAGCCGGACCGGCTCGCTGGAGAGGTCGAGGCCGATGACCGGGGCGTTGGCGGCGCCCGGGACGGCGCAGACCACCGGAAAATGCCAGGGTGAGAGCGGGCCGGACGGGGCGGGCTCGGCCGTCCGCCTGATGGTGAAGCCGGCCAGACCGGCGGCGCGCATCTCCGCCTCGAAGCGGGCACGCTCGGTGGTGGCGACGGCCGGACACCATTCGAAGGCCTGGGCCAGCGAGCTGCGGGTGAGCGGTTCGGCGAACGAGATGAAACGGGCCCGATCGGGGGTGCTTTCGTTGGCGCAGAAGCGGGCGAGGGAGGCGAGGTCGTTGCGGAAAGTCTGGAAGGCGTTGAGGACGATCTCGGCATGGGCGGCGGCGAGCCGGTTGAAATCCTCGGAGCGCACCTGTTTCTCGTGGCGATGGAGGGACAGCGTGACCGGCGCGGTGAGGGCGAGCCCGAACGCGGCGACGAACAGGGTCGCCGCATGTCGAGGTATCGGGCGCGAGTCGCGTGGCCGCAACGTCGCCGCTCCGACGACGCAGATGCCAAGCAGAAGCAGCGTCCATCCCATCATCGCGAGCCGGGATCGGGCGATGGCCTGTTGCCAATCGGAGGCGGGCAGATCGATGCCGACAACCAGCACGACCTGTGCGGTCACCGGATCGATGACCGGTGCGAGGCCGGAGACGAAGGTGCCGTACTCGTCGGTATTGGGGCCGTCGGCGATCGGTTGGCCGCTTCTGAAGAGGGCGGGAATCTCCGCTTCGGGTTGCTCGTAGAAGGTTCCGGGCGGTGAGGCCTGCGGGTGGTTCTCGGGCAGATTCTCGGGGCCAAAGAGCAGACGCCCGTTGCGTTGGACGAGACTGTAGATGCTGGTGACTCCGGCGGCCTGACCGTAGGCGATGAACTGGTCGCGGATGCGTTGGAACTCGGGCCGGTCTTTGTCCGAGGGATCAAAGGCGAGGGCGGCGATCTCGTCCGGGTTGAGGGTGTTGGCCAAGCCGGTGGCCTGATGCAGAACGCCGCGGCGGAGCTCGGCATCGGTGCTGCGGCCGGCCCACTCCGCCGCCGCCCACCCGGCCGCCAGGACGAGGAGAAACGCGGTGCTGGTGAGGACGTCGCGACTGTCGATCCTTGTGCCGCGCGCGATCTGCGTGGCGGCGGCGAGCGCGCCGAGCCCGGCGAATCCGATTGCAACCGCTGCCGGCATCGCAGCGATGAAGGGCATGGCCCAGCTCCGGTCGATCAGGAGCAGCCACGCCGGCACGGCGGCGAGGATGGCCGCCCAGCCAAGGATCAGCCCGGTACGGCCCGCCTCGGTGCGGCGCGAGAGGAGGGCGATGCCATGGCCCAGAGAGGCGACTCCGGCGGCGAACAACAGATAGTCCAAGGGGGACTGCATGGACGAGGCCCGCTAGGGCTGGCGAGACGGGCTGGGCATGGTGGGGACGGGTTCCGGGCGCGACGGCCCAGCGCAACCTATCGGCCGCCTTGGGGCCGGGGTTAACCGGGATTCCGGGGGTGCTGCAGCGCGCCTCCTCCGGATCCGCGTCGCCGCTGGAACTGCCGCCGGCAGGAACCGTGGCGGGCGCTCCGCGTCAGGTACAGGCCATATCGAGCGGAAGCTCGCAGTTGGGGCGGGCGATGACCCCGGGGTACGGCGCGGCGGCGAAAGGCCGGGACGGCTCCCGCAGGAGGGGCTCGGCGCAGACGGCGAAGAGCTCGGCCTCGGTGCGGGCATGGCGCATGGCGCGGAGGAACCGACTCTCGGGGTCGACGCTCTGGGC
>JAEXPG010000658.1 GCA_023447015.1 Verrucomicrobiota bacterium | reverse complement strand
CCCCGTCTCCGCCTACCGCACGCACTTCACGGTGCCGCCCGACTGGCAGAGCCGCGAGGTCTACGTGACGTTCGACGGCGTAAACTCCTACTTCGAGCTCTGGCTCAACGGCCAGAAGCTCGGGTTCAGCAAGGACAGCCGTACCCCCGCCACCTTCCGTCTCACCCCGTACCTGAAGCCCGGCGACAACCTCCTCGCCGCCGAGGTCATCCGCTGGTGCGACGGCTCCTACCTCGAGGACCAGGACTTCTGGCGCCTCAGCGGCATCTTCCGCGATGTCACGCTGTGGAGCGCGCCGGCCACACATCTCCGTGATTTCACTGCCCAGACCAGTCTTCCCCGCGAGAACGGAATGGCATCGTTGATCATAAAGGCGGAAGTCGAAGGGCCAAACCCAGGCAGTGTCACCGCCACACTCCTCGATTCATCCGGCAGGGTCGTCCTGCCCCAGACTCCGCTCACCGAAGGCGCCCTTGTCGCAACCGGAGGTTTCAACATCGGAGGACCTGGTCGAGACCTAGTCTTTTCACGGTACGAGATCACCGCGCCGATCCCCTCGCCCCAGCTCTGGTCCGCCGAGACCCCGAACCTCTACACGCTCCTCCTCACGACCAAGGACACCTCCGGCAAGGTCCTCGAAGTCGTTCCGTGGAAAGTCGGCTTCCGCTCCGTCGAGATCCGCGATGGCCAGCTGCTCGTCAACGGCCAGCCCGTCCTCATCCGCGGCGTGAACCGCCACGAGTGGGACCCCGAGCTCGGCCAGGTGATGACCCGCGAGCGCATGATCCAGGACATCCGGCTGATGAAGCAGCATAACATCAACGCCGTCCGCACCTGCCATTATCCCAACGTTCCCGATTGGTACGCCCTCTGCGACGAGCTCGGCCTCTACGTGATCGACGAGGCCAACGTTGAGTCGCACGGCATCGGTTACGAGGAGGACAAGACCCTTGCCACCAAACCCTCGTGGGCTGCGGCGCACCTCGACCGCACGATCCGCATGTTCGAGCGCGACAAGAACCACGCCTGCATCATCGGTTGGTCGTTGGGCAACGAAGCGGGCTTCGGCGACAACTTCCGCGCCACCTACGCCTGGCTCAAGGCGCACGACACCACCCGCACCGTGCAGTACGAAGGCGACCGCAGCTTCACCTGCACCGACATCGTCTGCCCGATGTACGCCTCGCCCGAGACCGTCCGCAACTACGCCGCGCTCCCGCGCACCAAGCCCTTCATCCAGTGCGAGTACGCCCACGCCATGGGCAACGGCACTGGCGACCTCTGGGCCTACTGGCGCCCGATCTACGAAGGCGCCAAGTATCTGCAGGGTGGCTTCATCTGGGACTGGGTCGACCAGGGCCTGCGCACGCCCGTGCCCGCCTCGCGCAAGATCGAACAGCTCGAGAACCCGCGCGCACTCCCGCTCGATCCGAAGCTCGGTACGTTCTTCGCCTACGGCGGCACGTTCGGACCCGCCGGCACCGCCTCCGACGGCAACTTCTGCGCCAACGGACTCGTCAACGCCGACCGCACGCCGCACCCCGGTCTCGCCGAGGTGAAGAAGGTCTACCAGCCGATCCAGCTGCGCGCCGTCGACCTCGCCACCGGCCGCGTCGAGATCGCCAACTGGGCCGAGTTCCGCGCCGTGCAGGACTGGCTCGCCGCCGACTGGCGCATCGTCGCCGACGGCAAGGTTCTCCAGCAGGGCGCCCTCGCCGACCTCGCCCTCGCACCGCGCGAGACGAAGACCATCGCCGTTCCGTTCGCCGCGATCACACCCGCGCCGGCCACCGAGTATTTCCTCGAGCTCAGTTTCAAACTGAAAGCCGACACACCTTGGGCGCCCGCCGGCCACGAGGTCGCCTGGGAGCAGTTCAAGCTCCCCGTCACTGCCCCCGCCGTGCTCGCCGCCAGCGCGCCGCTCCCGCCGCTCCAGCTCGACCGCCAGCCCGGCAGCATCGTCGTGCGCGGCACTGGTTTCGCCGCCGCCGTCGACGCCAAGACCGGCCTGCTCGTCTCCTTGGAATCCGGCGACACCGAACTGCTCGCCGGCCCGCTCGGCCCCGACTTCTGGCGCGCCCCGGTCGACAACGACCGCGGCAACAAGATGGTCGACACCACCCCCGCCAAGAACACGTGGACGCCCGGCGGCCCCGGCATCTGGCGCAAGGCGCACGAGACCTTCGCTCCGACCAAGGTCGAGGTCGCCCAGCCGGAGCCCGGCCGCATTGTCGTGACCGCCGCCGGCCCGATCACGGCCCCGCGCAGCGAGTACCGCGTGGTGTGGACGTTCCTCGGCAGCGGCGACGTGCTCGTCGAATCCGCCTGGGTGCCCGAGCCCTACCTCGCCGTCGCGGAGCCCCCGCGCTTCGGCATGCAGACCACGTTGCGCGCCGGCTTCGACCGGCTCACTTGGTTCGGCAAGGGCCCGCAGGAAACCTACTGGGACCGCCAGGACGCCCGCGTCGGCCTCTACTCCGGCCGCGTCCGTGACCAGTACTTCGACTACATCAAGCCACAGGAGACCGGCAACAAGGAGTCCGTCCGCTGGCTTGCGCTCACCGACGAGCGTGGCGTCGGCCTCCTCGCCGTCGGCCAACCGCTCCTCAGCGCCAATGCCCTGCACCACACGGCCGACGACCTCTTCTGCGCCACGCAGCAGGAGAACTTCTACCGCTACCAGCTGCCGGAGCGCGACACCGTCTCGCTCAACCTCGACCTGCACCAGCGCGGCCTCGGCGGCGACGACTCCTGGGGCGCGATGCCGCACGCCCAGTTCCGGCTCACGACGTGGCCGATGACCTATTCCTATCGCCTCCATGTCCTGCGTGGCAGCGAAGACCTGCCTGCGCTCGCCAAACGAGCGGTGGAATAAAATCACCCGTCTCGAATCGGCGGAGTCCGGCCGGCGCGAAGCCGCGGAACTCCGCCGAACCACCGCGGCTTCGGCCCGCAAACTATCGGCGGTCCACGTCGAGCGTCACGCGATCCTGCGGCTCGGCCGCACCCTGGGCAGGATTGGGATTCCAGCGCAGGCGCAACGGTCGCTCAAGCAGGCGCCGATACCACCCCCACCACAGGTAAAGAACCACCGCCAAGACGGCGCCAGAGGTGTCGGCCAGCCAGTCGGCGAACTCCACCGAGCGCCCCGGCGTGAAGCTCTGGTGCCACTCGTCGGTTGCGCCGAACACCGACACCAGCGCCACCGCGAGCCAGCCGCCCCAACGGCCACGAGTTCGGATCACCTTCGCACGCAACACGAGGGTCGCCAGCAGTCCGAACACACCGAAATGGGCCACCTTGTCGATGCCCACGAACGAGCCCGGGATCGCGGCGGGATTGTTGCCCGAAGCGAAGACGAGCGCTGTGGCCAACGCCAATGCCCACAGCCAACGCAGGCGTTCCTCAGTCGGTGTCGCGGGATTGTTCGGCGTTTCGGCCACCCACCGAAAAGGCGGTGGCCCGACATCCCCTGCAACCGCATTTCGCGGCTCTCGCGGGAGTTTCCAAATGGTCGGGCCGGTGAGATTTGAACTCACGACCCCTTGCACCCCATGCAAGTGCGCTACCAGTCTGCGCTACGGCCCGGACCTTGGAAAGGGCGGCAAGGGAACGGGCCTGCTCCACCTGATGCAAGACCTTTCTCGGACTCTTTTCGGCATTCCGCCCGCGCCTCGGCACGCACCGGAATTTCCGGTGGACTTCGACTGGGGCATTGCTTTGTTTCGCGCCACAGGAACGCCCGGATGGCGGAATTGGCAGACGCGCTGGACTCAAAATCCTGTTCCCGCAAGGGAGTGTGGGTTCGACCCCCACTCTGGGCACCATCAAGAAAGACCCGCTCACGCAGCGGGTCTTTTTGTTGCCGGAGAACCCGTTCGCATCCCGCTACCAGCCAAGGTGAAGCAGAAACACCGGAAGATATCTCCGGCGAATTTGAACGTTTCGCGAGCCCCTGCGTCTCTCCCCGACGCAAGAGAGTATGCAAGGCTAGTAGTTCACTAGTTTGTAGTTTGATAAGTCGGGGGGAGCGCCCCGGCACC
>JAEXPG010000642.1 GCA_023447015.1 Verrucomicrobiota bacterium | reverse complement strand
ACACTCCCTACTACTTCACCACACTCGCTGGAGTCTCCGCCTACGGACATTCCGACGGGCGTGGTCCCGCGGCCCGTTTCGACCGTCCGACCGACATCGCGGTCGATTCCGCCGGCAACGCCTACGTTGTCGATCTCGTGGGCCACACGATCCGCCGCATCAGCCCAGATGGCACCGTTACCACGTTCGCCGGATCGGCCGGCGCTCAGGGCGCGGCCGACGGCCTCGGCGCCGCCGCGCGTTTCGATTCCCCGTGGGCAATCACCACCGACCTTGCCGGCAACCTCTACGTCTGCGACTGCGGTCTTCCGCCTCAATCCCCCCGGATCCGCAAGATCACCCCGCAAGGCGAGGTTTCGACCATTCCAGTTCCCTCCGTGTACTCGCCTCCGCCGGTGATCGGGGGATTTGCCCACTTGGCGCTGGAGGTGGCGGCCGGGCGCCTCTCCCTTGAATCTGCCAACGCCTTCGCGCACTCCAGCCTCGGGTTGGTTCCGAACCGCACCTCGGCCCAGAACGCCGCCGAAGGCAGCACCACCCCAGAACTTGCGGTCGACCAATCCGGCACCATCTACGCAGCGAACGATGGATGCATCCAGAGATTCACCCGGAGCGGGGCCATCACAAGCCTGGCGGGGTCGCCCGGCCAACTCGGCCATCAGGATGGAGTCGGTGCTGCCGCCCGCTTCGGCATCATCACCTCGCTCACGGTCGACGACACTGGCGCCGTGTTCGTCACTGAGCAGGATTCTGGAGCCGTCCGTATCATCACACCCGCGGGCGCAGTCAGCACCCTCGCCGGCACTCAAGACGAGCACCGTACCACCGATGGCGTCGGCAGCTCGGCCGCCTTCTACGAGCTCAACGCCATCACCGCCACAGCCGGTGGCTCCGTTCTCCTGATCGACGGCACCACGATCCGCCGGATCACGCCTGCCGGCACAGTCACCACCCTTGCGGGTATCAACATCGACCAGGCCCGCCGCAGCGTCGATGGCACCGGTCCCGCCGCTCGATTGGGATCGCCCGGTCGCTTCGCCGTCGCCCCTTCCGGTACTCTGTACGCCACCAGTTGGAACAACGAAGGGGCAACCCACGAGATTCGAAAAATCACCGCGTCCAGCCTCGTCTCAACAATTCCCAACCCGAATGCCTGGTGGCTGGTCGACATCACCACCGATCGCCAAGAAAGCGTCTACGTCCTCGAGGGTCCCGCCCACGGCACTTTCCAGATCGGAAAGATCGCAACCGACGGCTCCCGCAGCCATCTCGATGCCCGCCGCGGGGTGAACGATCTCGGTCGCCATGACTTGGTCTGCGACACCGCCGGCAATCTCTTCAACCACCATCGCTGTTTTATCGACCGGATAGACCCCACCGGCGCCACCGTCGCTGAAATCGACGACGATCGGTATGTTTTCGGCGGCCTAGCCCAGGATTCCGCCGGCACCGTCTACATCGCCGAATCATCCCGGATCTTGCGGGTCGGTACCGATGGAACGCTCAACACACTTCCCGGCAGTGAGAACTGGCCCGGCTCGTTTCCCGATCCCGGTTACGGACTCTTTCCGCAGCTCGCGCCGCCATTCGCCATAGACACGGCGGGAAACATCTTCTTCGCGTCGACCGCTGGCGTTTTCCGACGGACAACCGCCGGCTCGCTCATCCCGCTCGCGGGCGCAACCGATCCGAAATCAAAGCCCGCATACCTCGCGTGCGTCGACGGCGTGGGAGGCCAGGCCGGCTTTCGGGAGATCAAGGACATCGCCTTCGACGAAGCCTCCGGTGCGCTCTACGTGATCGACGACACCACAATCCGCAAAGGCGTGCCCGCCGGCCCAGTCTCGATCACGTCGCAACCACGGAGCCAAAGCATCGCCGCTGGGGCCACAGTCCAGTTCTCGGTTACTGCCGCCGGCGTACCCGCGCCGACCTACCAGTGGCGTTTCAACGGCGCCGCGCTCTCCGGCGCGACCACCACCACGCTCAGCCTGCCGGCCGTCACCGCCGCCAACGCCGGAGAGTACACCGTCGTCGTCACCAACGCCCTCGGCTCCGTCACCAGTTCCGTCGCCACCCTGACCGTGACCGCCGCCCCGCCCACCCCGACCACCCCCTCGGCTCCGTCATCCGGCGGTGGCGGCGGCGCGCTCGGCCTCGGATTCCTCACGGCCGGCGGCGCACTCCTGTGCGCACGGCGCCGCACGAAATAACTCCGCCCGCTGGCGGGTTTTCCGCCGCCGGCTGTCATCCTCGTAGCCATGCCTCCATGTCCGACCTTGCCCGCCGCCCCGCCCGCATCCCTCATCGCAGATGCGTCGCCGGCGGCCGATTCGCCGCCTCAGCGCACCGCCATGCCGCCCGCGCCCGACCAGTCTCGCAGCCTCGCCGAGCTCTATCGCGCCACCATCCGGCCGCTGCGTCGCTACCTCTCGCGTCTGCTCTCCGATCGCGCCGAGGCTCAGGACATCGCCCACGATGCCTACCTCCGCCTCGCGCCCCAGCTGGACAACGGTGCCGCCCGCAACCCGGAGGCGCTGCTCTATACCACCGCCCGTCGCCTCGCCCTCAACCGCCTCAAGCGCAGCCGCAACGCCCCCTTCACGACCGCCGCGCCGGACCTCGAATCCCACGCCTCCCCCGCCAGCGACGCGGCCCGGCAGGCCATGGTGCGCCAGGAACTCGACCTCCTCGAGCGCGCCATCGCCGACCTTCCCGCCGGCTGCCGCTCCGTCCTCCTCCTCCGCAAAGTCGACCTGCTCTCGCATCGCGAGATCGCCGACCGGCTCGGCATCGCCGTGAGCACCGTCGAGAAACAACACGCCCGCGCCCTGCGCCTCCTCCGCGCCGCCCTGCAAAACGAAGCGACACCGGCCGGCGCCGCGTCCCCCACCACCAACTCCGACCCGTCCCGTCCATGACTCTCCCGCGTTCCCAC
This sequence comes from Verrucomicrobiota bacterium, assembly GCA_023447015.1. Taxonomy (GTDB): domain Bacteria; phylum Verrucomicrobiota; class Verrucomicrobiia; order Opitutales; family Opitutaceae; genus CAJCBL01. Next base: position 38 of record JAEXPG010000642.1, on the reverse strand, counting down.
CACGATCCCGCCGACGAGGAAGCTGCCGCCCTCTGGGC
>JAEXPG010000512.1 GCA_023447015.1 Verrucomicrobiota bacterium | reverse complement strand
GGGCTGGGGTGGCGGGGGGGCGGGGGCCTCGGGCGCGGGCGTCTCGGGGGGCGCGCCGAGCATCGCGAGCCCCTCCTCGGAGATGCCGTGGGAGACTTTCAGCCCGAGGTACTTTGCCAGGTAGTGGTCGATGGGGATCCACTCGCCGTCGACATTCACCTGCTTGGTCCAGGCGCAGACGCGCACGATCTCGTTCTGCAGATGGGCGATGCGATCGAGCGCCTGCTGCAGTTGGGCGGCGTGGGCTGCGAGCTGTTCCTGCGCCTGCCGGCGCTGGGTGATGTTGCGCAGGACCAGCATGAACACGGGACTGTGGCTGATCGGATCGACGATCCGGGCGCCGCGGGGCTCGATCCAGACCGTGGAGCCGTCGGGGCGCACGATGCGGTAGGGGATGGTCTCCCGCGGTTGGTCGGCGGCGAGGCGCGCAAGCATCGCACGCGCGATCGGCCGGTCCGCCTCCGGGATGAAATCGAGGATCTGGCGTCCGAGGTGTGAGGCAACGTTCTCGATGCCGATCAGGGGTGCGCACGTTTCCGAGGCCTGGATGATCGTGCCGTCAGGGGCGAGGACGACGATCCCGTCGGGGACGGTCTGGAAGAGCGCGCGCAGGCGGGCCTCGCTGGCCCGCGACTGGCGCTCCGCCTCCTTGAGATTCGAGACATCCTGGAACGCCCCGATGAGCGCGGGTTCGCCGGCGAACTCGACGGGGATGATGGAACCGAGGGCGGGGAACTGGCGGCCGTCGAAGGCGATGAGCTCGATCTCGCGGTCGATGACGCGGCCGTCCCGCACAATCACCTCGAGCAGTTGCTCCCGATCCTTCTGGCCATCGGCGTAGGGGACGAGTTGGTCGCGATAGCGGTCTGGCGACAGGGCCAACAGCTCGATGGCGCGGCGGTTGGCGAAGAGGAAACGCCCGGTTGCGCGGTTGGTGACGGCGATGGCAAACGGCGCAGTCTCCAGCAAGTCGTGGAGCTGGCGCTCGGAGCGGCGGATCCGCAGGGCTAGGCGGCGGTAGAACACCACGGCCAGAGCGAGCACCAAGCCGAGCGCTCCCAGCCCAGCGATGGCTGGCCAGTCGGTCGCGGACGGGCTGAAGGCGAGGAGCGGAAATCCGAGCCCGGCGGAGATGGACGGACGTCCTGCGGACGATGGCAGCGGAGACTCCGGCGGCCGGCGCAACGCCTTCCGCATCCGCTCGGAGCCGGAAGCATGATGATGGCCGTTGGTCCGCTGCGGGAACACCCCCTGCTTATCGGCACATCCGGTCAGGGGTGAAACGGCGGGCCGCGGGCGGATAGCGGACCACGCGGCGGGTTCGTGGGGCCTGAGGTATGGTTGCCGGTGCCGCGCAGGCATCGATGCGGCCACCGGACCGGGCTACTCGGTGGCGCGGACGGAGGGAATCTGTTGCGGTGCGCCCAGCCGTTGCCCGAGTTGGCGGCCGGGCTCGGTCTGTTTTGCCTGTTGGACGAGCGAGTGCAGGAGTCGCCTCACGATGAGCCCGTTGTCGAGCACCAGCGGTGGCACCTCAGTCCGGCGCGGCTTCACCACCGATCGCTGCAGTCTCGCGAGATGCCTTAGGGTTTGGCGTCCGCCGGTTCTGAGTCCTTCTCGGGGCCCAACAGCGCGGGCAGTTGCCGCGTGGCGTCGAGGAAGCGCGCGAGCTTCCGGCCGGTCGCCTTGGTGCGGATCTCTTGGAGCAGCAGGCGCAGGGTGGATTCGACCAGGAAACCGGTGTCGTGGAAGAGCGGGGGAACATCGCCGCGGCTGTCGCGCACCGCGCGGACGCGTTTTTCGAGCAACGGCACGAGCCAGGCGGCATCGGTGCCGGTTGCGGCCTGCGCGAAGGTTTCCAGCGCCTGTTCCTTGCGGCCGTCGGCGAGGAGGCGTTCGCCGGACAGATAGACGACAAGCGGGTTGTTGGGCCAGATCCGCACGGCTTCGCCGAGGGAACGGTCGACCTGTTTCCAGTCGTTCTCCCGCGAGTGGAGGTAGGCGATTGTGAGGTGGCCGAGGGCCAGCAGCCGGCGGCCCTGCTCGGTGTCGCCGCCGAGACGTGTGATTTCGCGGGTGGCCAGCTCGATGAACCCGAGGCGGCTGTAGACCAGAGCGCGGACGATCGGAACAGAATCCGCGTATTCCGGTTCGGAGAACTTGCCGGTGGCGGCGCGGTCGAGTTCGACCAGGGCGAAACCGTTCTTGCCCAACGCGCCGTAGGCGATGCCGAGCCCGAGTGCGAGTTCGGCGGGTTCGGCGCGGTTGAATGGCTCGAGCCGCTCGGCGGCGAGCAGCCAGTCGGCGCGGGTGAGGGCCGGAGCCGCGTTCTCGACTGTGGCCTCGGCGGGCCAGACGTCGGCCAGTTGGGCGGCCAGCGTGGCGCCTTTGCGCACGAGTGTGGGCAGTTGTGCGAAGTCGACCTCGGCCGCCTGCCGCGCCGCGGCGGCGAGGGTGTCGAGGAGTTGGGGGACGACGACCGTGCGGGTGGCGCGGTAGGCGCGGACTTTCAGGCCGCCCATCAGCTCGGCCAAGTCCTTCCGCTCGGTCGCCAAGCGCTGGATCCGTCGGATCTCGACGTGAACCGGCTCGGCTGCGGCGCACGCGGCGGCCACCGCCGCGTCGGCGGGATGGTCGGTTCGGAGTTCCTGCAGGGCGGTGTAGGCGCGTACGGCGCGTTGGGCCGGCTTGGCCACCGCGGATGCCTGCTCAGCCGTCGGGTCGGAGGGGAGGGCGGCCCGCAGGGTCGTGATCTCGGCTGCGAGCTGGGTGGCTTGCTCGGCGGGCGTGCGGCGGTGGCAAGCGGAGACCAGCGCGAGCGAGAGGATGAGGACGGCGAAGGAGACGTTCCGGAACATGGGGTGGCGGAAGAAGAGGTAGCCGGCCTGCGGTGACGCGGTCGAGGTTTGAATTGGGCGGGCGCGGAATCGCCTGCCCGGAAATGCGGGCGGCTGCTGGCCTAGTGGGCCTGCGCTTGCCGTGGCCGGTGCCGATCAGGAGGATCGTGGCATGGCTATTGTTGAGCCCTGCAAGAACGTCCTGGTGAGAAGCTGCACTTGATGAGCACCGGTTACGATCGCCCGATCGGGCCGTGGCCGCGCAAGGAGATGCCGCCGGAGGCGATCCGCCTGATCGCGCCGGAGGCGATCCGCCTGATCGCGCCGGAGGAGTTGCGCGCCTGGATCCTCTTCGAGGACGAGCGGCTGCTGGTGCTCAACAAGCCGGGCGATGTTGTTTGCCATCCCTCGAAGGCCGGACCGTGGTCGAGCGTGGTCGGCGCGGCGCGCGAGTATCTCGGTGGCGGGGCGATGCATCTCGTCTTCCGGCTCGATCGCGAAACCAGCGGTGTGGTGCTCATCGCCAAGGACGAGCGCACCGCGCAACGGCTGCAGAAGGCGGCGACGAAGCGTCGATACGCCAAGGCCTATCTCGCGATCCTCGTTGGCGAACTGGCCGCCGAGACGGTGGTCGACCAACCCCTCGGTCCGGATTTCAGCGGCCCGGTGGTGGCGAAGACCGGCGTGGTGTCGGCGGAGCAGGGGAAGCCGGCGGTGACGCGGTTCACGCCGCTGGCGGTCGGCGGCGGGTTCACGCTGGCGCGCGTGACGACCGAGACCGGTCGCAAGCATCAGATCCGCGCGCACGCCCAATGGCTCGGGTTCCCGCTCGTCGGTGACAAGATCTACGGCCCCGACCAGCGGCTTTACCTCGAGTTCATCGACAGCGGCTGGACTCCCGCGCTCGAGAGCCGGCTGCTCCTGCGACGCCAAGCGCTGCATTGCGCCGAGATCGATCTCACGCCGGCCGGCGAGCGACACGTTTTTCGCGCCTGCTTTCCTGAGGATCTCGCCGCGTTTGCGTTGGAGCGGATGGGCGAGGTTGTGCGCTCGGTGGTGGTAGAACTGCAGGGGAGCGAGGGGTGACGGAGCGGTTCCATCAAGGGCGCAACAGCAGCGTACCGCGCTCGACGTGGTCTGCGTCTTTAAAAGCCAAAGTTTGATGTGTTCGGCCCTGTCTGTTGACCCGGTCGAGCGGCGACGACTGGAAGACGTGAGAGGCTCCTCAATCGCAGGCGTTGCACTGTCCGTCTGTGCGAACTGTCGAGGGATGTGCCCTACGAATGTCGCTTGACCGTCGCTGCAGTGGCACCTCAGCCTTTCACGATATTTTCATGAAGCGCTTCAATCTTCTTCACGCCACCTGCTTGGCCACCCTCTTGTTGCTCACGGGATCTGCCTTGGCGCAGACCGTCTTCACTATCGATGACGGAGTGGGCGAAGGTAATCTCGGTACCTCGTCAGGAAATGCCATGGCCTTCCTGAATTCGTTCACCGGGGTGGCAGGGACGACGCAGATCGGCAGCATCCAGATGGTTTTTGGCCAAACGGGCTTTTCGGGACTTAGCGCTGGCCTGCCGGTGACCGCCTATCTCTGGGGCGATCCCAACGGGGACGGTAGCCCCACCGATGCCACGGTACTGGGCTCGATCTCGGGAACCATGGCGACACCGCACTCCGGTGTATTCGAGACCTTCACCTTTGCTGCGCCAGTCACTCTGACAACCGACAACTTCTTCGTGGGGTTTATCTTCAACAACACGACCGGCAGCAGTCAGCACCCTGGGGTAAGGGACATGAGTAATGTGCTGTCGAACCGGAGCTTTCTTGCCTTGGCGAGCGGTTCCCTGGACCCGAATAGTCTTGGAACTGCCAGTGGTATACCCGTTACGAAGGTCGAGACTTATGCTTCGGGCAACTGGCTGATCCGCGCCACGGCTATTCCGGAGCCCTCGACTTACGCCGCCTGCTTCGGCGCCGCCGCGCTCGGGCTCGTGCTCCTGCGCCGCCGCGGCCAGCGCCGCTGAGTGTGCGCTCCATCGCTTGCAAAGGCGGCCCCGTTCGGGCCGCCTTTTTGCTGTCCGGCGGGGCTGCCTCAATGCTCGGGCTGGGGGCTGGTCTAGTTGCTGACCTGGCCGCGCGGCGGCACCGCAGAACTGTGACAGTGAGCTGGTTCTCCGGCGCGGCGGCGACGGAGCGCCGCCCTCCAGCGGAGGAGTGCCGCAATGGGCCACGGCGCGCTCCGTGGAAAATCAGGAGGTCGTGCGTCGGCCAGCGGGCTGGGCGGTTACTTCGAGGAAGGCCTGCAATGCGGGCTCGGGTTCCGGCGCGGTGCGCCAGCCGACGACGAGGCGGCTCTCGGGAACGGATGAAGCCCGCATCGTTGGATCGGTCTTCGAGCGACTGTGCGGATTGGCGACTGCGCTTGCCGCAGGCCGCCCGTTCTGGCTTCTCGCTTCATGCTTTCTGGTTTGTCCGACCACAAACGGGGACACGGGTGGGGGTGGCCCGGGCTCTCTCTTCTTCTGACCGCTCTGCTTGGCGTGTTTGGGGGCGCGCCCACCTGGGCTTGCACTGCGGAGTACGTCTCACCGGAGACGCTGTTGAAGACCGCGCAGTGTGTGATCGAGGTGGAGGTCCTGTCGGTCGGTAACGTGCCCGAACCGCCCGATCCCATGGAGTCCGATGGGGCCGCGGATGGTTCCGCTCCGGCCTTTGATTTGTTTTTTGCGAAGCCGGAGAGCGCGGAGGATCGGCGAGACGCGCAGGCAGAGGTTCGTGTGATCGAAACGATCAAGGGTACCTGCCCGGTGACGAGTCTCACGGTTGTGGGCGGTCCGTATTCTTCATGCGATCCGCACGCCGCGTATGTGAAGTTCGAGAAGGGGACGCGTTTCTTCCTGATCTTGGCGCAGGCGTTGAAGGCCGAGACACGCACGATTGTGCTGTGGCAACGGGGCTGTTTGTGGGGTGGCAGTGTTTCCGAGATGCGTGAGCTGATCAGCAAGGGCCAGGAGGCATGGGCCCGCATGAGGGATCGATACGAGAAGGCCGATCCTGCGGCATTCGCCCGGGCAACGGAGCTTGTGGCGGTGGTGCGGAAGGGGAACTTCGAGAAACCGGAGGCGGAGCCTTTCGCGGTTCTGGCGTGCCTGTGGCACCTGCTGGCTGACCCGGCGGTGGCTGGTGATCGGGCTCCTGTGCTCCAATCGGACGAGCAGCCTGGGACGGCACCAGCTCGCACGGACATCGTCGTCGCGGGCAACGGGCGCCGCGCGCGGTCGTCGGTCCTGGAGGAGGCTCTGACGAAACGGCGAGAAGAACGACCGGACGAGGCGGTTGCGCTCAACCGGGTGATGGTGGCCCGCGTGCTGGTCGACGAGCTCAAGGTACCGGCCGATCTGGTTGCGCGTCTGCTTCCAGAGAAGCATCCCAATCGACGCACCCTGAATGCGCTCACGGACTGTGACTCGCCGTTCCGCTACGTCTTTGAGCCGAGCGGCAAGGACGATCCCGATGTGCGGGTGATTGGCTCGCTCAACATGTTGCTCTCCTTGGCCGGCGACGAACCGGACCGGCTCGTTCATAATTCCTTCGGACTGGGACTCGGCGACTACGAGCGCTCGCCGTTCGAGCCTGCGTTGTTTGCTCCGTTCATTGCGGCCCATGTGAAGAGTGTCGCGCTTGATGATTGGGGGAGACTACAGGTGTTATTGCTGCTGCCCCATCCGGGGGTTGTTCCGGTCGTTTCCGAGGCCTTGAGGAAGGAGAGAAACGCTGGACGACTGGATTCGTATGCGCGGTTTTTTGTCTGGATGGATGACGCCTCTGGATTCCGAGTGGTGGTTGACCGGTTTCTCGATCTCGCCGCAGCGGAACTCGCCGGGAAGAGGGACCGTGAAACCGATGATCCTGGGCGGTACTTGGGGTACACGGCCCGAAAGATCGGTGCTCTGTGCAAGCGCAGCGACGGCGAATGGGGTGCGGCGCGAGAGCGGATCAACGCCTTCGCCAGCCGGTTCCCCGAGAAGTAATGACCAGCCGGTCCACGAGGATCGTCAGCCACTGTCGGTCTGCGGTTGCGCGTGGTTTTGCCGAAGGATGCCTGCCTCGGTGAGGACGCGATAGCGGATCATGTCTTGGTGCGCAGTGCCTGCGTGGGCGCGCGCGCTTCCTCGGGCCTTGCCATCGCCCTAGCTCAGGAAAGCATTGGGGTATGGTGACATGGCGACTGCTCCTCATTTTGACATTGATAACTGTGTCGGTTGCGGGTGCCGCAGAGCCTTCCGTCGGTCGATTGTTTGGACTCCCTCAGACGGCCAGAACGGTGGACGAAATCCGTTATTCCGGCGTGACTGTTTTGGGGGATGGGGGCCAGCCCGAGTCGGTTGAGCCCAAGAAGGTACGTTTCACCTGCGGCGGACGGGAGTTTCTTGTCGCCACCGAGTGCAATCCCTTTGGCGGTAGTCGATGTCGGTGCCGTGCTGTCTTCTATGCTTTCGATTCGCAAGCGGGCTTGTGGCGACAAGTCAGTGATCGGCCCATTTCTGGTCACATAACACGGGCGTGGCTGGACGAAGCCGAGGAGCGGATCGTTGTCGCTGGGGTCGATCGTCGCGGTCGGGAGAATCGTCAACTGGCACGGTTTGCCACGGATGCGCGTTCGACGCGGCGATATCTTCGAACCAAATAGGCGCGTTCTGGCGCCTACTTCTCCGCGGCGATGCCGAGGAAGGCGGCGAGGGCGGGCTCGGGCTCTGGCGCTGAACGCCAGCCGACGACGAGGCGGCTTTCCGGCGCGGGGCCGGTGAGGGCGCGGAAGACGATGTCGCTGGGAAGCTGCTTGGCCTCGGAGGGCGGCATGAAGGTCGCGCCGACGCCGGCACGGACGAGGCCCACGCCGTTGGCGCGCGGCCAGACCTCCTCGGCGATGCGCGGGGTGATCTTCGCGGTCGCGAAGGCGGCGAGGATGCGGTCGTAGAACCCGGGGTTGTGCTGGCGCGGGAAGAGCACGAACGGCGTGTCGGCGAGGTCGGCGAGCTTGAGCGTCGCGCGGCGGGCGAGGGGATGGTCCTTGGGCAGGAGCACGCCGTTTTTCTCGCGCAGGAGCGTGCGGGTCTCGAGCGCTGGCGTGGGGGCGTCGGGGTGGAAGAAGCCGCAGTCGATGTCGCCGGCGAGCAGCGCAGGGAGCTGCGCGGCGGTGGGGGATTCGTTCAACTCGAGCTTGATGCCCGGATAGGCGCGGTGGAATTCGCGCAGGATCCCGGGAAGCACGGTCGCCATCGCCAGGCCGGTGAAGGCCACGCGCACGCGGCCGTGCTGGCCGCCGGCCACGGCGGCGAGTTCGGCGGGCAGGCGGTTGAGGTCGCGGAGCAGCGGCTCCACCCGGTCGAGCAGCGCGCGGCCGGTGGGGGTGAGCTCGACCTTGCGGCGCGTGCGGCGGAGGAGGTCGAGCCCGAGGGATTTCTCCAGCTGGGCGATCTGGCGGCTGAGCGCCGGCTGGGCGACGCCGAGCGCCTCGGCGGCGGCGCGGAAATGCAGGCGGCGCGCGACTTCGCGGAAGTACACGAGGTGGCGCAGCTCGAACGGGAATTGATACTCGCGGGGCATCACCGGCGACCAAACAAGTATTTCCCGGGCATGGCAACTCTGTGGTAGATTCGGCGCCACAAGTTCAGTCCAACTCCTTTCACCATGGCCAAATCACTGTTCCAGAAAGTCTGGGAAGCGCACACCGTCCGCCAGTTGGCGAACGGCCAGACGCAGCTCCTCATCGGCACGCACCTCATCCACGAGGTCACCAGCCCGCAGGCGTTCGGCATGCTCCGCGACCTCAAGCTCAAGGTCGCCATGCCGCACCGCACCTTCGCGACGGGCGACCACATCGTGCCGACCGACCAGTTCGCCGAGCCGTACGCCGATCCGCTCGCGCAGGCGATGATGGACGCCATCCGCAAGAACTGCGCGGAGTTCGGCATCACCTTCTTCGACCGCGCCACGGGC
>JAEXPG010000631.1 GCA_023447015.1 Verrucomicrobiota bacterium | reverse complement strand
CGTTGACGCTCCCCCAGTAACCACCGGTAACATCCGGCCGCGTCAGTCTCCGCGATCCCCATCGCGACGGCGACACGCTCCGAAGTCCACCGAACCTATCCCCCATACGCCCCATTCGTTGCCCGCTCGCGTCTCGCCCTCGCCGCGTCGCTTGCCTTCACCCTCCTGCCTCCGCCCGCCGTCTTCCGTCCCTGTCCATCATGAACCCTCGCCACCTCCTTCTCACTTGCGCGTCACTCTTGACCGCCGCCCTCTCCGCGCAAACCGACACCACCCCTCCCTCGGTCCCAGTCAATGTCGCCGGCACCGCCGTCTCATCGACCAGCACCGTCCTCTACTGGACCCAGTCCGATGACGACACCGCCGTCACCGGCTACGACATCCACCGCGACGGCGTCTTCCTTCGCACCCACTCCGACAATACCTTCAGCGACACCGGCCTCGCGCCCGGCTCCTCACACACCTACCGCATCGCCGCCCGCGACGCCGCCGGCAACGCGAGCGCCCTCTGCGCCGCCGTCACCGTCGCCACCGACGCCGCCGAGAACCCCCGCCTGGTCCGATCCCAGAATCTCACCTACCTCGGTGCCTTCCGGTACCCGAATGACGCGCACAACGACTACTCCTACAGCGGCGCCGCGATCGGCTTCAACCCGGCGCGCAATTCGCTCTTCGCGCGCGGTCACGCCTGGCAACAGCTCGTCGGCGAGATCGCGATCCCCACGCCCGTGATCACCTCCGAATTCGCCGCACTGCCCGTCGCCACGGTCCTGCAGAACCTAACCGACCTCACGGAGGGCCACCGTAGTGAGGTCGGTCCCGATGGCTCGCCGATGGGAGGCTGCGAGATCGGCGGCCTTCTCGTCCACGATGGGCGTCTCATCGGCACTTCGTTCGTCTATTACGACGGGGACGCCATCGCCGCCCGCTCGCATTTCACCTCGAGTCTCGACCTGTCCCGCAGCGGCGACTTTGCCGGCATGTTCTCGGTCGGCACCCGGAATCCTGGGTGGGTCGCCGGCTATATGGCGCACATTCCGCCAGAGTGGCAGACCGCCCTCGGCGGCCCCGTACTCACCGGGCTCGGCGGCGTCTGCATCATTCCCCGCTCGTCGTACGGCCCTACCCTGAGCGTCTTCAACCCAGCCGACCTTGGCACCGCCAATCCGGCTCCGGCACACCTGCTCGTCGGTTACCCCCCCGAGCACACGACCCTCGGCACCTGGGGCAATCCCACAGAGTCGAATCCTCAGTTCAACATGGAGGACAAGTTTACCGGAGCGGTCTTTCCCGTCGGCGCCGACAGCGTGCTGTTTTTTGGCAAAGCCGGGACCGGAATCCCGGGCTACGGCCTCGGGACCGACGACCCGACCCTCGACCGCCAACCCGTCCCCGGCGTAGCAGGTCTCATCTACGTCTACGACCCGGTCAAACGCGACAAAGGATCCCACTCTTACCCGTACGTCGCCTACGTCTGGGCCTACCGCGCGGCGGATCTCGCCCGTGTCGCCGCCGGCCAACTCCAGTTCTGGCAAGTCGTACCCTACGCCACTTGGGAGCTGCCGCTGCCGTTCGGGCCCGAGGGCTGTGACAGGGTGGGCGGCGCCGCCTACGATCCCGCCACCAACCGGATCTTCGTCTCCCAGCACAACGCGGTCGGGGACGCCGCGCTCATCCACGTCTACCGCGTCGATCTGCCCGCCACACCGCCGCCCGCCACCTACGCCACTTGGCGCACCGCGAACTTCACCGGCGCCGATCTGACCAACGACGCCATCTCCGGCCCCAACGCGGACCCGGACGGCTGTGGTCTGACCAACCTCGCCCGCTACGCCTTCGCCCTCCCCGCCCGCGGCTCCGTCGCGAACCCGATCACCACCGGCTCCGCCACCGTCGGTAGCGACTCGTTCCTCACCCTCACCTTCCCTCGCCGCACCACCGCAACCGACCTGACCTACACGCTCGAGTCCAGCACCGACCTCGCCACCTGGACCGCCGTCCCCGGCCGCGCCTACACCGCCGGCTCCGGCCCGATCACCGCACAAGACGCTGTCGCGATGGGCACCGCCCCGCGCCGCTTCCTCCGCCTGCGCGTCACCACACCTTAATCAGCTCTGCTCCGATCGTATCTCGCCCAGCTGGATTGCGCACCGAAGGGAAACCTAGGGGCGCCGCCTTGCGGCGCCCGTATGGGCCAGTCCACCCACAAGGCAGAAACGCGGCGCAAGACGCCGCCCCAACGATGACAAGCCGTGCGTTCGCTGCGCGCTCCTTCAGACACATCTCCGCAGCCGCGACCGGTCGCGACTGCCATTTCCGGGGCTCGGACCTCTCGGGGCCGGATGGTGCCGCCCGACCCGATACGAGCCCGTTCGACACCGCGGCATTGCCGTACTCGGAGCGAGCCGCGAGGGTCGTCCGATAGCGCTTCGCCCATGAGATCACGTCTTCGTTACAGGCGGTCCCCCAACCCTGAAATTGCGGTGACGCGGTCGCAGAGTTCGAGAGCGGGCTTGGCGAACTGCACGTGGACCAATCCCGAAACCGCAAGGCCCTACAGACCCGCCTTGCCCGCGGCCCATCGAACCCGCCCGCGACCTCCGAAGCCCGTTTCCGGCATGCTCTGCCGACGAATCGTCGCGGCCGACAAGCAGAACGGCGAAACCTCAACGACACGACATTAAGGAAACCACCATGGCTGAATCGGAGATGAATGTTCACGACCTGAAGGCGCTGCGTAAGACGCTCGCGGGCCCAAAACCCACGCAAGAGGAGCTCAACCTCGCGCTCCTGAAAGCGTGCTTCTGGGGTCAGCTCGGCGCGGCCCGCGCTCTGCTGGAGGCCGGGGCGGATGCGAACACGGTGCGGGCCGCGGGTGAGACAAAGTTCGAGCGGGCCACCACCGCGCTGCTCCGCGCCGTCAGTATGGCGCGCGATGAAGACGAGTCGGTCATCCTGGAGTGGCTCGAGGCCTTCGTCGCGCATGGGGCCGATCTGAATCTCGCCCCTGACGGCGAGACTGTCCTGATGCGCGCGTGTGGTCAGCTCTGGGTCAAGGTTGTCGGCTACCTGCTCGAGCACGGCGCGGATCCCTCCGTCGTTCGGCCCGGCAAATACCCGACCACCGCGCTGTACGAAATCATGATCGGCTCCCGCGATGATAACGAAAAGCGGGCCGAGATCACCAAGCAGCTGCTCGCCAGCCCGAAGCCGCCTCCGCTCGACTATCTTTGTGGGGGTTGGAATCGCACCACTCTTATGATGGCGGCCGACGCGGGTGCGGCCGAGGCCGTGCGCCTCCTGCTCGAAGCGGGTGCAGACTCCGCGCTGCAGGACGAGAAGGGGGAAACGGCGATGAGTCTCGCGGCGGCCCGCGGGCATAACCAAGTGGTGGAGCTGCTGCTCGCCCATGGAGCGGCCTCCACGCCGGAACAGCGCAGCGGCGCGCGCTTCGTCGCTGCGATCCGCGAGAAGCAATGGGAGACAATCCTCGCCCTCCAGCCCGAGCTGGCCGAGGCGCGCCGGACGGACCCGCAGTTCCACCGCTGGGTGAGCTATGCCCACTCGCAGCGGGGCGACCACGCCGCCGCGGCGACCGTGGCCGAGCGCGGTCTCGCGTTCTGCGTGGACGACACGCTCCTCTCCCGGGCGCTCCTGGCGGTCCTGACGCTGGGCGATGCCGCCCGGGGCGCAAAGCTCTGGGACGAGCACAAGGGCCGGATCGACTCGAAGTCGGTCGATCCCTTCCTGATCGCGAACGCGATGGCGGCCTGCTTCATGACAAAGCGCGGCGCCGTCGAAATGGTGGCGGAGTTCGAGCCGTGGCTCGGGCGGGCCGGCCATGGCGAAGGGCTGTCGACGCTCGAGCTGAACGCGGCATGTCTGTACGCCGGGGCAGGCCGATCGGACGACGCCCTGCGCCGGATCCACCGGGCACTCGCAGCAGGCAAGGACGAGAAGTCGATCCGCAACGATTCGGACCTGACTCCCGCCCGCCAGCACCCGGCCTTCGAGCTCATCCTGTCGAGCTGCGGCCGTGGGGCTCGCGCCGCCGAAGCGTGGACCCGCCCGGACGGAAAGGTGCTCGAGCTGGCAGTCGATGGGAACACCGTCATCGAGACCGTGTTCACCGACGCCTCCGGTGCGACCACCGAGAGTTGCCGCAAGGACGAGATCGGCGACAACGACTACGCGGGCGCGATCCTGGAGTACGTGAAGCGTCGCGAAGTCCTTGGCCTGAAAGGCCGGCCTGTGCTGTCGCCCGCCATCGAGTATTGGAGGAACGCGCTCGACGACGTGCTCTCCGCCCTGGCCGCCTCGCAGGCGAAGAAACGCAGCGCGAAGCCCACGGGCGCACTGGTCATCGAGTGGGACTTTGGCGACGACGAGATACCCGGTGCCCGCCAGATGTGGATCGGCGCCACCCGCTACGACGACCTCCCGGAGGCGCGGAAACGTTTCCAGGCGTACTGCTACGGTGACCAGATGTTCTGGGAGTCCTGTCCCGGGTGCTGGCCGGCCGTGCGGAGCGAGGAGATCTTCCGCGCGATCATCGACGGCGTGCGCCAGCGCCCAGGCTTCACGAAGTTGCGCAAGCAGCCGCCGTTCTTCTTCGTCCTCCAGGAGCACGACAGCGGCGTGGACTACACCAGCGAGGTGGAAGGCTGATCATGCCCTCCCCCACCCCGCGCCCGCTCGCCGCGCCAGCACCATTGCCGGAAGAAGTGCCCGGTATTCAATCACCGCCAGCCACCCGGCTTGGCCCACCTGAACCGTTTATCCCAAGGAGAATCGAATGATCTATCATCTCGTGACCGAGAAAGAATACCTGCAGACAATCGGAGCCGACAGCTTTGCCCCTGCGAGTCTCGGCAAAGACGGCTTCGTGCACTGCGCGCTCGAGGTGTCGGTTATCGCCGTCGCCAATGATTACTACGCGAACGTCGCCGACCGGCTTCTGCTGCTGCAGATCGAGCCGGAGAAATTGAAGGCACCGACGAAGTACGAGACAGCGAAGCCCGGGGCGGGCGCCGGTACGGCGCACAAAGACACCTCGCCGGTCTTCCCGCACGTTTACGGACCGATCGACCACGGCGCGGTCAGCGGCGTCGGGGTACTGCGCAAAGGCGGAGCGGGCTACGTCTGGCCGAAGGAATTCGCACCATTGAGTGAGTACCTGCGCAAATAGAACACAGCCACCATGTCATTCACCTGCGATCTCAGCCGGTTTCGGCGGTATGTGGAGAAACGTTCCGAAGGCCTTCCCGAGGCGATGGCGCTGCGGCTGCGGCAGGCGGACTGGCAACGCCAGGCGGAGGCCGCCGGGCAGGAGCTCACCGCGTACATCAAAGCGCTGGAGCTGCGCGGCTGGGTCGCGCTGCTGGTGCATTGGGACCATGAAGGCAACGGCCACTGCACCATCCTCGACGCCGACGACCAGTTGCGGCCGTTCGCCGACGGTCCACGCGATCCCCAGGCGGTGGTGGACTGGGCGGGATTTCTGCGCGACGTCCTGGGCATTGCGCCCGGAGAGCTGTCGCGGCAGGAGAATGGCGTCTTCTCGGCGGTGACCGAATGCCTGTCCTTCCTCTGCGCCGAGCTGCTCGTGCAGAACGCGAGCGTCCTCGCGGCCACGGCCGCCGAGAAATGGGCAATCGCCGTCCAACCCGGCCACGACGAAACGCCGCGGATCGTTTATCGCCACCGCGAGCCGGTCCCGAGCGTCATCGCCG
>JAEXPG010000604.1 GCA_023447015.1 Verrucomicrobiota bacterium | reverse complement strand
GCTCGGGGCCGCGGCGCACTACATCCAGTCGGAGCGGGACATCGTCTCGCGCACCGAGCTGGATCATTTCGTCTATCCGCACCACCCCGGCGCTCCGCGCGAGGGGCGGGTGGAGCGTCGCGCGTTCCTGTCCGAGCGGAGGCCGCAACGGGTGCTCATCACCGGCGGCGCCTCGTGTCCGGACGGGTTGATCCAGCAGGTGATCGCCCGCATCAACAGCTTCTTTCCGGCGGAGGAGTTGCGGACGGTGGAGCAGGTTCTCGCCGAACTTGGGCCGGGCGACTGACGTTCTGCATGAGCGTTGCTGAAACGCCGCCGGAGCAGATGCAGCCGGCCTGCGAGATGCGGCTGCGGCTTGCCGGGGCCGGGCGGTTGTGAACCTTGCTCGCCATGTTTGCGCCTGCCCTCCGAACTCTGGCCGCGGCGCTCGCCGCACTGCTGCTGATCCCTGTGAATGCGACCAACGATTCCTCCTCTCCTTCGCCGGTTTCCGGAACGACGCCCCGGCTCGAGTCTGCCTACTTGGGCGGAGGCTGTTTCTGGTGCCTTGAGGCGTTCTTCGAGACCTTGCCGGGGGTGAAGAACGTCGTCTCCGGCTATGCCGGCGGCCACGTCGATGCGCCGAGCTACCGGGAGGTCTGCACCGGATCCACCGGGCATGCGGAGGTCGTCCGCGTCGATTTCGATCCGGCGGTGATCAGCTACGAGGCGCTGCTGGAGAAGTTCTGGCTGGTGCACGATCCGACTTCGCTCAACCGCCAGGGGCCGGATGAAGGCACGCAGTACCGCTCGATCATCCTCTGTGTGGGGGACGCGCAGCGTGCCACGGCGGAGCGGTCGCGGAGCGTGCTGCAGGCCAAGCTTGCGGAGCCGGTGGTCACCCAGCTCGAGCCGCTGGTGCGCTTCTACGAGGCGGAGGAGTACCACCAGGACTATTTCCGGCGGAACCCGAATCAGGGCTATTGCCGCGTGGTGATCGCACCGAAGCTCAAGAAGCTCATCGGCAAATGACCATGCCGGCAGCGGCCGCGACTGCGGCCGTCGTCACCGTCATGCAACCATCAGAAAGTCGCGTCCCTCAACACGGCCCTGGGCGCGAAGCTGCGCGCGGATGAATTCGCGCGCCCCGCGGGTGCCGACGGCCGCGAGCACGAAACAGGCGTCCGCCGTCGGCAGCGACTCCGGTGCGAGGACGGGAAGGCCGCCGATGGTGCCACCGATCTTTCGCGGATCGACGTCGACATAGCCAGCGAGACCCACTCCGAGTGCGGCGAGGTGGGCGAAGCGCCGGCGGGTCGGCCGCCCGGCTCCGCGCAGATAGATCGCTCGCCCCGGGGCAAGCTCGCGCTGGAGCCAGCGGGCGAGGAAGTGGCACTTGCAGGCGTAGAATGCGTCGGTCGAATAGCGCGGATCGGTGCGGGAGAGGCGTTCCGGTGGATCGTTCCAGACGACGAGCGGCTCCGGGACTTTGGCGAAACGGACGCCGGCTTCCATCCAGCGTAGCCAGAGTTCGTAATCCTCGGGCCAGTTGTGCTCGCGATAGCCGCCGTGGGCGGCGACGAGCTCCCGCCGGAACATCACCGAGGGGTGGGCGACCGGAGACTCGACGAAACGGTTCAACGCGATCTCCTCCGGCGCAGTCAGGGAATTGGTCCACTCGACGTGGAGGGCGTAGCCCCGGTGGGCGACCGGATCGCCGCCGAACTCGACTTGTGTGGCGCAGACGCCGACCTCCGGGCAGGCGGAGAGCAGCGCGACCTGGCAGTCGAGGCGTGTCGGACGGGCTTCGTCGTCGGCGTCCATTCGGGCCACGAGCGGCGCGCGGGCCGCGGCCAGACCGGAGTTGAGCGCCGCAACGATGCCGGACTTCTCGATCCGGAGCACGCGCACCCGCGGGTCCTCCCGTGTGGCCAAGGCGAGAATCTCCGGGGTCGAATCCGTCGAGCCGTCGTCGATTGCAAGGAGTTCCCATTCGGTGAACGTCTGCGCCCGAAGCGAGTCGATTGCCCGACGAAGAGTCATCCCGGCGTTGTGGACCGGCAGCAGGATCGAGATGGCAGGCGTTGTTGGACTGGGGACCACGGGTGACGTCGCGATAAGAACGCGAACGAACGGAGGAGGGAACCGCCAATTGCCGAGGGCTCCGCGGAGCCGGTCAAACAGGAGTGGGTCGCGTGCCCTGCTCGAGGTCGGAGGTGGCGCCTCTTTCGGGGGCTTCGGCAATCAGGGAAGCTCAATGGTTCCTCCGGCCGGATTGCCGCCGATGCCGAGCGCCCGGCTCGCGGTGCGGGAGTTGGCCCGGTGGCTGCTAAAGGCGCTCCATCTCGCTTCGGCGAGGCCATCCTCACCACCATGAATCGCCCACTCGATAGTCGGCAGCTGCTGGCCTTCGTCACCGTGGTCCGCCGCCAGAGCTTCACGCGCGCGGCGCAGGAGCTGCATCTGACGCAGAGTGCGATCAGCCACTCGATGCGCGCGCTCGAGAGCGACTTGGGCTGCTGCCTCATCGACCGGAAGGGCCGTCGGCTCGAGCTGACGGAGCAGGGTGGTCATTTTTTGCAGAAGGCGGAGCAGATCCTGCGCGAAATGGAGCAGGCCCGCATGGAATTGGACAGGGCCAACGGTGCGGGGCAGTGACTGCCGGCTCGCGGCGGAATAGGTCGGAAGACGTCCCCAATTCGGGTGGCTTCCGGTGTCGGGCTGATGCCGGTAGCGCGCTGACCGCAGAGGGGCGTCGAACTGCGCTAGCCCGGCTTTGGTCTCATCGTCGTCCTCCGGGGTGAGCAGAGGGTGGGCGTACGCGGCCGCGGCGTTTCCGAGGCGACGAGTGCGGCTTCTGACATCCGCTGACAATTGGCGGTGGAACTTCTGACAAAGTCTTACGTGGCCCTGACGACTTCGGTGCGCGGCGGTGGTAACCTCGGGACAGTTACTGAAACACCAATCCCGAACCCCAAGCACCATGAATCCCAGAATCCACCGCCGCCTCGCCGCGGCCTGCCTGACCGGCCTGACCCTTTCCCCGTTTCTGCTCCTGAGCGCCGAGCCGCCCGAGCGGGACAAGGAAGAGGACGAGGTCATTGTCCTGAGCCCGTTCACGGTCAACAGCGTCGGGGCGACCGGCTACACCGCGACGTCGACGCTCGCCGGTTCGCGTCTCGGGGCGACGGTGGGCGGAGCGAAGGACGCCCGCTACTTCCGCGATGAGGCGGCCGGCGGTGCGTTTCCCCATCCGAACACGATCACCGCCGAGGGGCTGTTCAGCGAACACGACCTGCCCCTGCAGTGCCGCACCGCGAGCAAGGACCTCTTTATCCTCACTGGGGAGGCGATGCCGGCCGGGCTGTTGACGAAGCCGGAGGTGAAGTACCTCGGCCAGATCGGGCTGTCCTCCGGGCTGGATGCCGCCACCTGGCACCGGGCTCCGCTGAACCTCGTAGCCGTCGTCGACAAATCCGGCTCGATGAACGGCACCCCGCTCGAACTCGTGAAGCGGAGCCTCCATCAGGTCTGCGCGCAGCTCGGGCCCAGCGACCAGCTGTCGATCGTGTTGTACGGCGACTATGCGCATGTCTTCCTGCCGCCGACCCGCGTCAACGACGACAACCGCGCGCGCATCGACGGGGCGATCGACGCGATCGTGAGCTCCGGTTCGACGTACATGGAGGCCGGGCTGAAGGTCGCCTTCGATCTCGCGCGGCGCAGCAAGGTCGATTTCGCCGGAACCACCCGCGTGATGCAGTTCACCGACGAGCGACCGAACGTCGGCGACACCAGCGCCGAGGGTTTCATGGGGCTGATGGAGTCGGCATCACGCGACGGCATCGGACAGACGACGATCGGCGTGGGGGTGCAGTTCGGCGCCGAGCTCGCGTCGAAGATCAGCGCCGTGCGCGGTGGCAACCTCTTCTTCTTCCCGGACGCCGCAGAGATGACGAAGACGTTCACCGAGGACCTCGACACCCTGGTGACGGAACTCGCCCACGATCTGGATGTGACGATCCGTCCGGCGGCCGGACTGCGGCTCGTCGGTGTGTACGGCATCCCCGGGGAGATGCTGGAATGGGAGGGCGACCGCGATGTGCGTTTCCACGTCACGACCGTCTTCCTGAGCAAGAGCCGCGGGGCGATCTATGCCGCCTTCGCGCCGGAGGAGGACGGTCTGCCGGCCCGCCGGTATGTCGCCGGACGGCCCTTGGCCACGGTGCGTCTCTCCTATCTCGAGGCCGGTGCGGTGGAACCGAAGGTCTCGCAGCTCGAGCTGCCGCTCGTGAACGGTCGCGACGCGAGCCTCGGACTGGTCCGCGGGCGGCTGCTCGTGAGCGAGTTTCTCGGGCTGAAGGCGGCGATGACGGCCTACCACACGGAGAACGACCAGGAGAAGGCCTATGGTCTGCTGCGCGACGTGCACGACCTGTTCCGGGGCAACTCCGACACGACCTTGAGCAAGGAACGCAGTCTCGTGGCTGGGCTCTACGACGAGATGGCGGCACTTTCTGGACACGGCGAGGCGGTCGCCCGCGATACTCGCGACGAACGGTGGAATCGCGCGAAAGGCGGGAAGCGTTGCTGGCACAACTGACCAGTTGGACTGGGTGACAGGGTGATGACGGCCGGCGGCCGCCCACGGGCCGCCGGCTTTTCATTTGGTCGGGCAGGGGAGGCGAGGTCGCGGAGGAAACGTGCTCCGCTCGGCACATCGGCGCCGGGGCTCCGGTGTCTGTGCCGACGGGTGATGAATGAGCGCAGAACAGGGATCGCGCGATTGGGCGCTGCCGGCGTTCCTGTTCGCAGGCCCGGGGCGGGGAGCGTTCCTACGGTCCGATCCAGACGAGGTCGCCGGTGCGGACCTGTTCGAAGAGTTCGATGATCTCGAGGTTGTTCATCACCACGCAGCCGGAACTCTGCGGGGTGCCGAGACGGTCCTCGCGGTTGGTGCCGTGGATGTAGATGTAGCGGTCGTGGGAATCGACCTCGCCCCCGGCGTTCACGCCCAGCTCGAGGCCGCGCAACCAGAGGATGCGGCTGGTGACCAGGCATTCGGCCCCCTTGGGGTCGACATACTCGGAGTAGTGGAACCCGGTGCTGCGCCGGCCCTTGAAGACGATGCCCGGCGGGGAGCCGGCGCCGATCTTCTCGTCGATCTTGTGCAGGCCGCCCGGGGTACCGAGCGACCCCTTGATATTCGACGGCGGCCGCTTCGACGTGGAGATCACATAGGCTTTCTTGAGCCGACCGGCCTCGAAAAAGCGCAGGGTCTGTCCGTTGAGGGAAACGAGCAGCATCCGGACTGTGGGCTTGATCCCCAGCGCGGCGCACTTATCGCTCAACAGTTCCAATTCAGAATCCATCACCATGAAGAAGGCTTACAATGTCGGCATCGTCGGGGCCACTGGCGCCGTCGGTCAAGAGTTGATCCGGTTGCTCGAGATGCGTGATTTCCCCATCGGGGAGATCCGGCTTCTCGCCTCGGCGCGCAGCGCCGGGAAGACCGTCGAAGTGCTCGGCAAGAAGCTCACGGTGCAGGAGGCGAAGCTCGGCGCGTTCGCCGGTCTCGATCTGTGCTTCTTCGCCGCCGGCGGTTCGGTGACCCGCGCCTTCGCGAAGGACGCCGTGGCCTCGGGCTGCGTGGTGATCGACAAGAGCTCGGCCCTCCGCATGGAACCCGACATCCCGCTCGTGGTGCCGGAGATCAACGCCGACCAGCTCGCGCGCCACAAGGGCATCATCGCCA
>JAEXPG010000493.1 GCA_023447015.1 Verrucomicrobiota bacterium | reverse complement strand
AACATCCCTGTTGCGGCCCGGTATCACCTCCGGTTGCGCGTGGCCAACGGCACGGGCACGACTTCGACCGATGCAATCTCGGTGCGCTGGAAAGGCGCCGTCGTGGCCGGGCCGCTGACGGTGCCGTCCACCGGCGGTTGGGACTCGTTCGTCGATCTCGATGTGTCCGAAGCCGTGCTCGAGGCGGGCACCGATCTGCTGCAGCTCGACTGCAACGCCGCCGGATTCGATGTGAACTGGATCGAGCTAACCCCGATTGGTGTCGTGCCATACTCGACGTGGATCGGCGCTGCGTTCCCCGGTGGTGCTGCGGCGCAGACCGCGCCGACTGCCGACCCGGACGGCGACGGCCTGAACAACCTCCTGGAATATGGCTTGGCCCGCGCTCCGAACGTGCGTGAGCCGAGCCTCACCCCAATCATCACGACCGTCGGTGGCAGCCAGTACGCGGCGCTCACGTTTACCCGCGCGATGGGCGTAACCGTCGTCGCCGAGATCTCCGACGACCTCGCGACCTGGACGAGCGATGCGGCGAGCATCGTCCAGGCCGGCACCGCCACGCCCGACGCCACGGGCCTTTTCGAAACCGTGACCTTCCGCAGCACGGCGACCACCGCCGCGAAACCGCGCCAGTTCCTGCGCGTGCGTGTGACGGCGCCCTGAACCTCTCATGAAGACCAAACCCAGCCACCCGCTCCTGCGGCTCGTCGCTGCGCTCGCGCTCGTCGCCTTTGTGCAGGCCGGACCACTCTCGGCCGGCACGCCGCGCGCGCAGCCGCCCTATTTCGATCTTCAGTTCGCCCCGGTCTCGGGGCAGCCGAACCAGCTGAGCTTCTCCTTCGGGCCGATCTATGCCGGGCGCACGTACACGCCCGAGTTCTGCACCGATCTGGCCGCGGGCAACTGGCAGCCGCTCACGACCGCGAGCGCGCCGGTCGACGCGAACGGCCGGCGCACCATCGTCGACCTCGCGGCGAGCGGGCCACGGAAGTTCTATCGCGTGAAACTCGTGGGCGACCCCACGCCGTTCCGACTCGATGTCGAGAATCACTGGGTGGCGAACAGCGGCGGGCGCCCGACCAACTTCCTCACGATTGGGGATGATCCGGTGGCCTACGACGGCAATGCCGGCAACCATCTGACCGGGCTGCGGGTGATCGACCGGCAGGACGGCAATGCTCTGGTGGTCTCAAGCAACGAGTACGATGAGACCGGGCTCGGCAACAATCCCAACCTGGGCGCGGTGTATCAGGACGGACACTGCCTCGGTAAGGCGTTCAACGAGCACGGCCCGATCGACAACCGCAAGGCCACCAACCGCGCGGGCACGCTCACGGCCACCGTGCGCAACCTCTGGGGGCGCGGCCTCTTCCTCCGGATCGCCATGCCGGAGGGCGCGCCGTCGGATGCGCCAATACCATTGCGGATCACGCCGCCGCCGACTGGTGCCGATGCCCCCTATGTTGAGCTGAGCGACGGGCGTCGGATCAGCTCGGTCGTGGATCCGACCGCGGTGTCGTTCGATCTGCAGGGCCGCCTCTGGATCACGGACAACGGCCCTGACCAGAACGTGAAGATCTTCGACGGCTCCAGCGGCCGCGCGGCGACGCCGGTCGGCACGTTTGGCGAGGCTGGTGGCGTGTTTGCCGGACCGGTGCCGGGCGCGTGGGGCGAGAAGCGTTTCTGGGGGCCGGTGGGCATCGGCCACGATGCGGACGGCAACGTCTACGTGGGCGGCACGGGCATGAGCAGCCTCATGATGGGCGGCACCGACATCCGCGCGTACGACTCGACGGGCAAGTTCCTGTGGATGGTGAACAGCACCTTCACCAACGCCGGCGACGCCGATCCGGCGAGCGACGGCACCTCCGTGCACCTCAACGCGAAACGCTACACATTGGATTACGCGAAGGGACCGGGCGCGAGCTGGCGCTTCGCTGCGGTCACGCTCGATCCGTTCCGTTTCCCCGACGACCTGCGGCTCCAAAACGCCATGGAGTCGGTGTGGGTGCGGCGGATCGAGGGGCGGAAGTTTCTTTTCCTCGGCACGATGTACGGTGGGATCATCTATGTCCTGCGATTTGAACCGGGCAGCGAGATCGGCATCCCGACTGCGTTCTTCAACCTCGGCGTCAGCGGCAACAACTCGGAAGTCTTTGCCGGCCTGCACCCGAACTGGGAGCCGACCGAGAACAATAAGAACCGGCGCTGGCGCTGGCTCGATACCAACGGCGATGGCCACGCCCAGGCCGAGGAGTTCGCGGAGTTCTATGTGGGCGCGATGGCCGGCTCCTGTGTCGATGTGGATGAGAGCGGCGCGATCTGGTACGGCGGAGTTGGCGCATACTCGGACTATTTCCACGACGGCGGCATGACCCGCCTCGTGCCGGGCGGACTCGATGCGAACGGGGTGCCCCGCTACCCGCTCGCATCGCTCGAGCGGCCGGCGGTGCCGTTCACCGGTCACGGTGCTGCGACCATGCGCCTGAAATACCTGCCCGCCACCGACACCCTGTTTGTCTCGGGGAGTTATGACTCGTGGTACGACCGCGTCGTCTACCGTTACGACCACTTCAACGACCCGGCGCGGCGGACCTTCCGCTTCATGGTCGACCTCGGCTACGAGGACTTCGGCCGCGAGGTCCATCTCGACCAGGGCACCGCGGACATGACGATTCCGCACGGCTTCACCGCCGACGAGGACTTCATCTATGTCGTCTACCTCGACAACGGTCGCGACGCCCGCGTGCGCGGCGAAGTCACGATCTACGACGCCCGCGACGGCCATCAAGTCGGGTGGATCGTTCCCGGTGATGAAACCGGTGGCTACTCCGGTGCGATGGATCTGGTGAACCCGATCAACGTCGTCACCCGCGCCAACGGCGAAAAGATCATCATGGTCGAGGAGAATGGCGCCGGAAAGGTCATGGTCTACCGCTGGACCCCGCCGAATATGCCGTAAGCTACGTCGGTCGCGTTCCACTTCATCTGTCATCACTGAACTCTCCGACCTATGTGTCTTTCAATCCGTTCCTCGTGGCCGTGGCTGGCGCTCGCATTGGTTACGCTTGGTGGTGCGGTTCCTATGCACGCCGGCTCATCGCGGGTGCAGCCGCGGTTCTTCAACCTCGAACCGGAGCTGGTGGCCGGGCATCCGGATCAGGTGAAGATCAGCTACGGGCCGATCTACGACTGGCGCGTCTACACGCTGGAGTACTGCACGGATCTCGCGGCCGGCAATTGGCAGCCGCTCACGACATCGACCGCGCCGGTCGATGGCATCAGTCGACGCAGCGTGGTTGATTTCGCCGTGGGCGGACCGCGGAAATTCTACCGGGTGAGGCTCGACGATTACCCGGCGGAGTTCGGGCAGTTCATGGTGGAGAATCACTGGGTCGCCAACAGCGGCGGGCGGAAGATGACGCAGATTCCCGCCGGCACCGACCCGGTCGTGTATGGCGGCAATGTGGGCAATCATCTCACCGGATTGCGGGTGCTCGAGACCGCGGGTGCCCGGCCACGGATCGTGACCAGCAATCAGTACGACGAGACCGGGCTGGGGAATGCGCCGAACCTCGGTGCGGTCTATCGCGACGGAGTTTGCCTCGGGAAGGCGTTCTCCTCGCAGGGTCCGGTCGACAATCGAAAGGCCACCAACCGCGCGGGCACGCTCACCGCCACCGTACGCAATCTCTGGGGACGCGGTTTTTTCCTCCGAATCGCCACGCCGGAAGGCTGGCCGACGGATGCGCCAATACCATTGCGGATCACGCCGCCGCCGACTGGTGCCGATGCCCCCTATGTTGAGCTGAGCGACGGCCGCCGGATCAGCTCGGTCGAGGATCCCACTGCGGTGTCGTTCGACCTGCAGGGGCGCCTGTGGATTGCCGACAACGGCCCGGACCAAAATGTGAAGATCTACGATGTCTCCGGCACGGGTACTCCCGTTCAGGTCGGTGCGTTTGGTGAGAAGGGTGGTGTCTTTGCCGGACCAGTGCCCGGGCGGTGGGGCGAGAAACGATTCTGGGGTCCCATCGGCATCGGCCACGATTCTCTCGGCAACGTGTATGTCGGCGGCACCGGCATGAGCAGCCTGATGATGGGCGGAACCGACCTTCGCGCCTTTGATGCCACCGGGAAGATGCTTTGGATGGTGAATGCCACGTTCACCAACACGGGCGATGCCGAGCCGTCGAGCGATGGCACATCGATCCAGCTCAACGCGAAACGCTACGTGATGGACTACACCAAGCCTCCGGGGCAGAGCTGGAGTTTCGCGGCGGTCACGCTCGATCCGTTCCGCTATCCCGAGGATGCCCGCCTGCAAATGGCGATGGAGACGGTGTGGGCACGGGAGATTGACGGACGCCGTTTCCTCTTTCTGTCCAACATGTACGGATCGTTCGTCTATGTGGTGCGTTTCGAGCCCGGCAGCGAGGTCGGCATTCCAACCGCCTTCTTCTGGCTCGGCAGCAGCGGGCGCGACGCGGCGCTGTGGGCGAACCTGCATCCGACGTGGGCCAAAGACGACAAGTTCAAGAACCGCCGTTGGCGATGGCTCGACACCAACGGCGACGGTCACCCGCAGGCCGAGGAGTTCGAGGAGTTCTATGTGAGCAATTCGCTGGGCTCGTGCATCAGTGTCGATGCGCTCGGGACCATCTGGTACGGCGGGCGCGGCAGCTACATGGAAAACTCCCGCGACGGTGGCATGACGAAGATCGTGCCCGGCGGGCTCGATGCCAACGGCGTGCCCCGGTACCCGCTCGCTGCGATCACCCATCCTGCGGTGCCCTTCAAGAACCCGTCGTCGGCGGCGTTACGCGCGAAGTATCTCCCGGAGTCGGATACGATGTTCTTCGCCGCGTCGCTTAACTCATACAACGAGCAAGTGATCCACTGTTACGATCACTTCAGCGATCCGGCGCGGCAGTCGTTGCGTTTCTCGATCGACCTCGCGTACGAGGATTTTGGTCTGCCCGTAAAACTCGATAACGGGAGCGATGTGATGACCCTCCCGCATGGCATCACTGCCGATGAGGATTTCATCTACGTGGTGTACCTCGACAACGGTCGCGACGCACGGGTCCGCGGCGAAGTGACGATCTATGATGCGCACGACGGCCATCGGCTCGGCTGGATCGTACCCGGCGAGGAAACGGGACATTATTCAGGGGCGATGGATCTCGTCAGCCCGATCAACGTCGTCACCCGCGCCAACGGCGAGAAGATCATCATGGTCGAGGAGAACGGCGCCGGGAAGGTCATGGTGTACCGCTGGACCCCGCCGCACATGCCGTGATCCCCTGAGGCG
>JAEXPG010000489.1 GCA_023447015.1 Verrucomicrobiota bacterium | reverse complement strand
CGATTGGAAGCTCCGAAGATGAAACGGTGGGCTTCCATGGTCGTGCAAGACCCCTTGGGCTACTCTTGATGCGGCTCCGGCAGAGCGCGTTGCCGGGATCCTCGTGTGGGCGACCAACAAAGAGCCTCTCCTGCGGTCCGGGGAATGCCCCAGTCGCTTCCGCGGCGGCCGCACCGGCCTGCCGTTGCGTCCTCTTGCGCCCGGGTCGGAAGCGTGGAAGAAACACCGTCGTGCCGCCCCGCCGCGCCCGCTTTCGCCGGTTTCTCCTGATTGCGCCCTTGGCGGGTGGCGTAGGCCTGCTCCCGGCGCGTGATGCCGCGCCGACGACTACTGCCGACGACGAGCACATCGAGTTCTTCGACATGCCGCCCTTCGTCGTCGAAGGCGAGCGCGGGCGCCCGGAGCTGGTGCCACTCGGCGGTGACGCGTCGCGGCCCAGCGCCACGGCTTCGCTTACCGGTGCCTTGACGGCGACGTCCGGCCTGATCGTGCAGGATGGTGGCGACGGCTTCTATCCGCCGCGTGTGACGGTGCGCGGCTCCGGGCTGCAGAGCGCCCCCGTCAGCCGCGGGCTGCTGCTCCGGCTCGAAGAGCTGCCGCTCAACGCGGCCGACGGCTCCTTCAACCTCGCTCTGCTGGAACCGGCCTTCTTCGGCACGTTCTCCTTCCAGCCCGGCGCGGCCGACTCGTCGGCGGCAGTGCAGGCGCTGGGCGGCGCGCTCGATTTCTCGTGGTGGCGGAGCACCGGCGACGTGTCGGGCTCCGTTTCGGTCACGGTGGGGAGTGACGGCGCGTTCCGCGCGGTGCTCCGGTCGGGCAGCGACGATGCTCGTGTTCCGTTGCTCGGTCGACTCGTCTGGGGCTCCGGCGGGTTCGCCGTCACGCGCCGCGACGGGTGGCGGCCGAACAGCGAACAGGAGCGGCTCGCTGCCGCGGCGCAAGTCGAGTGGCCGGGCCGTGCCGGGCTCACGCAGTCGCTGAGCCTCTACGCCGTGCGCGTGGACCTGCGGATCCCGGGCCCGCTTACGCTCGCCGCGGCACAGTCGGCGCCCGACACGATCAGCACCGCCGCAGCGGCCGATCTGCCGCGCCGCACGCCCGACTACGCATGGGTGGCCTACCGGGCGAACTGGACCGACGGCCCCGAGGTTGCGCTTGGCGTGCAGGCGAGCGACGACGATTTCCGCCAGCTGCGCGCCAATGGCATCGCCGTCACTCGCGGCGCCGACTGCTTCGCGCGGCTGGCCGACGCCTGGACGCTGGAGACGGTGAGGTTTGAAGCGGGATTCTCCGCGATCGCCGGGATGCGCAGGCAGGATCGTTTCGCCAATGGGAACGGCGCCGCCGGCGTCCGGTTCGCCGACCTCGACCTGCAGGCGAGCACGCTGACCGGCTGGCTCGACGCCACGTGGAAACCGGCCCGCAACGTCACGCTCAAGGGCGGCTGTTCGGCGGGGGCGGCACGGAGAGAAGCCTGCGGTACGGCCACGGCCGCGGGCGAGCTGCGCGCCTCGCGGCTCGCGCCGCACCTCGAGATCGCGGCCTCACCCCCGGCGAAGTATGGGCTGCGCCCGGTGGAGGGCTTCGTGCGTGTGGAACGCGGCGTGGAGGCGCCGACCTACGACGACCTGCTCGCGGTGCGTGGCACCGCGCCGAACCTTGCGCTCGTCTGGACGCCGCTGCGCGCCCAGACGGCGGATACCGTGGCCGCCGGCGTGCGCGGCCGGCTGTTCCCCAGCCAAGGAGTCGAAAGGCTCAGCTTCGAAGTCACCGCCTACACCGGCAACTGGCGCAACGAGTTGCTCCGTCTGGCGGATGCCGACGGTTCGCCGCGCGGCACCGTCAACGCCGGCCCGACTCGGCACCGCGGCGTGGAGAGCCAGCTGCGTTGGCGGCTGCTCGCCGGCGAGCGCACACTCGACCTTGCTGTCGCGCACACTTGGAGCGAGGCGCGCTTCGCGCACGATCCGGTCTATGGCACCAGCCGTCTCGCCGGCCTGCCTCCGCAGGTCGCCTCGGTGCAACTGAGATACGCGGAGACAGGGGGCTTCTTCGCAACGTTCGGCACGAGTTGGGTGTCGGGCACGACCTACGCTGACCACGCCAACAGGATTGGTTTCTCCGGCCACACGCTGGCGAACGTCAGGCTCGGCTGGCAGGCGCGACGCTGGACGTTCGGCCTCGAGGTGGACAACCTCTTCGACCGCCGGTACATCGCGTCGACCGCCGGCGTCCTCGACCTCTCCCGCACCCCCGCCACCACCGCGCTCTTCCTCCCCGGTAATCCCCGCTCCTTCACCGCCACTTTGGAGTGGCGGTGGTGAGGGCAACTCTCACCCGCACTCGGAATCCGATCGAAAGAATGAGACTTCTTCGCTGGTTGGTTCTCGTCCTCTTTGCTGCCGTACTCGGCCTACCTGCTTTGGCTTGGGGTCTTTTCCGTATGCCCATTGGCAAACCGATCGAGGGCGAAGCAAACGTCTACCTGAAGAAAGTCGACCGACGGATCAGCCTTCGTGGCGAGTATTTTGAAACACCGCTCGGGAACATGAAACTCCACCTGAGCGATGATCGTGTTCTGTTTGTTTCAGCTGAAGACTGGTCGAAAGTGTGGGGCGCCGAGCCCAAATGGAACATCAGATACCGGGTTCGGCCGGTGCTGGCCGGCTATGGTCTTGCGACAGTCATCAGCGCAAAAGGCAGTCGCGATCCGGAGGATTCGCCGGACCTCCCTACGTTCCAGAGAGATCGGAGTTTGGGGTCCCCTTCTGAGTCGCGGCCGCACTGACAACCAAGCCACCCCATGCTCGCCGCGCTGCTCACCACCGGATTCTTCGCCGCCACCGCGGTGTTCGCGCGGCGGGCGGCACTGGCGTTGGGGGCGACGGCCGCGAATTTCTGGCGGCTCGCATTGGCGGCGGTGCTGCTCGGCACGTGGTCGGTTTTCTTTGGACACGGCTTCGGCGCCGCGTTCGGCTGGTTCTTCGCGAGTGGGCTGGTGGGCTGCGGGGTGGGTGGTCTGCTGATGTTCCAGGCGTTGCCGCGGGCGGGGGCGAACCTGGCGAATCTCACGGTGCAGTGCGGCGCGGCGGTGGTGGCGCTTGCGGTCGAGTGGGCGTGGCTCGGCGTGCCGGTTTCGCGTGGAAACCTGCTCTGCTGCGCGGCGATTCTCGGCGGCGTGGTGCTCGGGCTGGCGCCACGGAGTTTTCCGCAGTTCGCGCCGCGGGCGTTGCTGTTGGGCGCGGCGCTCGCCGCGCTCTCGGCGGCGGGGCAGGGCGTGGGGCAGGTGCTGAGCCGGAAGGCGTTTGCCGTGCTGCGCGCGAGCGGAGTCGGGGCTGATCCGGGCACCGTGACCTTCGAGCGCGTGCTGGCAGGGTTGCTGGTCGCCGTCGTCGCGTTGGCTTTGGTGCGAGTGCTTCGTCGAGGCAAACCGGCCGACACGGAGGTCGGCCCTCCACCGGAGGCGTCTGGGCGAACGGCATTCTGCCGTACGGCAGAACGGCAGTCCCAGATCGAAGACGTCTCCGCTTCCGCTGCACCGATCCGCATTCCGCAATCCCCATTCCGCAATGCCGCGCCCTGGGTGCTGCTCAACACCCTCACCGGCCCGGTGCTGGGCGTGACCTGCTTGCAGTGGGCGCTTAGCCAGCCGCAGACGCATGCCGGCGTGACTCAGTCGATCGTGGCCCTCGCGCCGCTGCTCACGGCGCCGCTGGCGTGGAAACTGGGCGAAGACCTGCCGCGTGCGCGGTATTTCGCCGGGGCGATGCTCGCGGTGGCGGGCACGGTGTCGCTGTTCTGGCGGGGGTGGGCGGCGTTCGGCGGGTGAGGGCGGGTGTTCGACGTTGGTGAAAACACAGCGGCGGCAACCTTCGCGTTGCCATGTGGTCCGCGCCG
This sequence comes from Verrucomicrobiota bacterium, assembly GCA_023447015.1. Classification (GTDB taxonomy): domain Bacteria; phylum Verrucomicrobiota; class Verrucomicrobiia; order Opitutales; family Opitutaceae; genus CAJCBL01. The sequence continues at coordinate 1,417 of JAEXPG010000489.1, read as the reverse complement.
GTTGGGAATTTTCCGACCGATGCCACGCACACCCCACAGGCCCGGCCGAGTGCGAGCGCTGCTCCTGCTTCTCGGCAGTGCAGCCCTTGTGCCGCTGGCTTCCGCCCTCATCCTCGGCGGCGACACCACCGCGCAGACGGCTCCTCCGGCCGACGATCCCGGCTGGGCCAACGTGGTGTCTCCCGCGGGTTGTTCCGGCGTGTATCTCGGCAACAACTGGGTGCTGACCGCGGCGCACGTTGGTGTGGGCAACACGGTGGTGAACGGCGCGACGCTCGCACCGCAACCGGGCTCGGCAATTCGCCTGCGCACTCCGGACGGCTTCGGCGACACCGATCTACTGCTCTTCCGTCTTGCGAGCGATCCCGGGCTTCCCGCAGTCACCCTCGTCGACTCGCCGCTCAATCCGCACACGGCGGTGACGATGATCGGCTACGGCCGCACGCGCGGCGACCAAGTGAGCTACGACGCGGCGTGGTTGCTGGGTGGGCTGCCGACCGCGTACTCAGGCTACGTTTGGGGCTGTGCGCAGAAGAGCTGGGGCACCAACCGCGTCGCTCAGACGCTGGCCGTCGCCGACGGCTACGGTGTTTGTCAGACCTACCAGACGGTGTTCGACGCCGCCGGTCCCGGTGTCGGCGCCGAAGAGGCGCAGGGGGCGCTGTTCGACTCGGGCGGTGGTGTCTTCGCGAAGATCGCAGGGACCTGGCGCCTCGCCGGCATCATGGTCACCGTCTCGGGTTACGACGGCCAACCGGCGTCGACCGCGCTCTTCGGCAACGCCACCTATTCGATGGAGCTTTCCGTCTATCGGGCGCAGATCGAGGCGGTGCGCGGCCTCACGGCGCCTTTCGCCATCTGGTGGTACAACCGCTTCCGCAACACCGCGCTCGATGCTACCACCGATTCCGACGGCGATGGGTTCACCAATTTCGAGGAGTACGCCTACGGGCTGGATCCGCAGACAAAGAATCCGGCCTCGGCCGGACCGCAGGTTGCGCTTGCGTCGTACACGGACGGCGAGGCTCTCACCGCAACCTTCACCCGCAGCACCGCGGCGGCCGATGTGTCGCTGGTGGTTGAGGTGTCGGACGACCTAGTGACGTGGGCCTCCGGCGCCACGGCGACCGCGGTGGTCTCGGCCACGAGCCTGGGCAACAACGTCGAGCGGCTCGTCGTGCGCGACCAGTCCACGACCGTCGGAAGTGCACGCCGTTTCCTGCGGGTGCGGGCGATGCGGTGAGTCGGTCTGGCCTTTCGACGCTTCTACCGGGTCTGATCTCTGCGCGCCCAGTTCGTACCGCCACCGCCCACAATCGGGCGAAGATGTGTCCCTTGGGCGTCGTGCAGTGCATGTCTTCATCCCTCCGTTGCCCGCCTCCGTCGTCCACGGAGAATGTAACACAATATGTTACAT
>JAEXPG010000428.1 GCA_023447015.1 Verrucomicrobiota bacterium | reverse complement strand
GTTTTGTTTTTCATCGCACCCCCAGACTGGCCGCCCTCGCTCCCGTCTCCACTCTCTCACCTCATGCCCCAAGCCTCACCCGCGACTCCGCCCCTCCGCCGCCGCGCAGCGGCTTGGTTCAACCAGCCACCAGAGCCAATGGCGTGAAAGCGTCCGCCTTCCAAGCGGAGTTGCGTATCCGCCATGGCTCACCTGAATCGTTAGCCGAAAAATCATGAAATGCCCTGTGTGTGATGCTGAGCGGAAGGTTGGCGATTCAGGTCGCTGCACATTCTGTGGCTGTCCTGAAGATCCACTGCCGAGCGAGATTTCACGACTTCGGGCATCACTCAAAGAGAAGGTGGGGCGTGGCGGAAGTCTCTCGTGTCTGAGGTGCGGCTCAAAGCTGAAGTACTATGGCGTCCGGCATTTCCACGAAGGCAAAGGCCACCCATCATTCTGGCTCGGTGACTGGGGAGAGCTCGCGGTCAATCGCGTCGTGCTCGATGCGTATGCTTGCCAGGTTTGCGGAAAGGTTGAGTTTTTCGTCGATGGCATTGGCGAGCGTCTCCGGAATGAAAAATCGGCCAACCAGTAGGAATGAGAAGGCGTGAGTGCGCTGGCGCGCGGGCCGCGTCGCCAGTAAATAACTCCGCCAATGAAGACCACCCCTGATTCCTCCCTGATCATCGGACTCGACCTGGGCGACCGCCGCCACACGGTTTGCGTCCTCGACCACGCCGGCGAGATCCGCGCCGAGACGACCATCCCCAACACCCGCGAACAGCTCGAAGGACTGTCGCGGCAGTATCCCGGAGCGACGATCGCGATGGAGACCGGCAGCCACTCCCCGTGGATCAGCCGGCTGTTCGAAGCTCGTTCGCACCGTGTCTATGTCGCCAAAACGCGGAAGGTGCGCGCGATCTCGCAGAGCCAGACTAAGACCGACAAAGCGCCATTCGGGTCACGTCTTAACTTTTGACAACAGCCGCCGGCAACGCGTTCGCCCCCCCGCGACCTGCACGAGGGCCGCGCGTGCGGGGCGGGCGAACCGCCCCGAGCAAGCACGGCGGCGCCCCACGCCCCGGGGCGATTCTCCCCGCGCGTGACGGTCACCGCACCGCAGCGGCGGCGGAGACCATCGCCTCGAAGTAGCTCGGCAGCGTGTCCCAGGGGTTGTTCAGCGTGTCGTCGGTCACGTAGATCCAGCCGACGTTGTTCGCGGCGGCGCGAGCGAGGAAAACCGGCATGTCGGCGGCGGACGAATTGTACGGCAGCACGTAGAACTTGCCCGCGGGATAGTTCGCCGTCCAGGCCGGCGGCGTCCACGCGGGGAATCCCGCCGGGCCGTCGGTCTCGAAGACACAGGTCACGTCGTTGAGCGAGAGGTAGCCCTCGAGCGTCGTCGTGCCGGGGTTGGCCACCACGAGCGCCTCGCCGCCCTTGCCTTTGATGTGGTCGTGGAGGGCGCGGTAGTACGGGAGCGCGGCGGCGGTGTTCGCCTGCTCGTCGAGGAAGATGCCGTCGACGCCGAAACGCGAATACCACAAGTCGATGTCGTCCGTCGCCGCCTGCGCGGCCCGCGTGGCATAGACGGTGGAGACGTAGCCGAGCACCCTGCCCCCGGCCGCCCGGAAGGCGGTGATCGCCTGCTGGTAGGCGATCCGGTCGGCGTCGTAGCCGCTGTCGGGGCCGCTGTTGACGTTGGCGATGGCGTAGATCGTGCCGGCGGGAAACTTGGCGGCGGTCGCCGTCATCTTGACCCAGTAGTCGGAGCTCCCGCCGAGCGGATAGAAATACGCCGGCACCAGCACCTTCATCGCGGCCGGCGCCAAGGTCGCCCGCAGCCGCAGGAAGCGGCGCGGCACGCTCGCCAGTTCGACGCTGTCCGGCGCCTGCACCTGCAGCGAGGCGTCGGGTTTCCAGGTCGAGATCGTCGACCAGTTGACGAGGTCCGTGCTCGCCTCGAGCGCATAGCCCAGGCCGGGGGCGCAGCTCCGCCGGGTGAAACGCAGCGAATGGTAGTAGTGCCAGTCGTAGTCGATCATTCGCTGGTAATTCGCCAGCATCGCCGGCGCCGCGACCGGCCCGCGCGCCGGGAGATTGTGGGCGAAGCGCTGGAGGTTCGTCACCCCCGCCGCGTCCGGATCGGCCGCGGCGCCGCTGATCTCCGGCCGGGCCTGGTCGGCCGCGCTGAAGTTGGCCGCCACCCAGGCCGCGTAGGTCGTCGGCCCGGGGGCGACCAGCTGCACCACGCTGGCGTACCCGCCGTTCTCCATGTCATGGAACTGCACCCGCGGGCTGCCGTCGGGCGCGAACGCCATCGACAGGTAGCAGCCGGCGCCGTCCAGCGCGCAACCGGCGCCGCCGACCTTCGCCCAGGCGCCGCCCTCCCACCGGTAGATGCACGCGTTGGTCGTCCCCTCGCTCTCGTAGAGCGCGATCCACGGCACGCCGTCGGGCGCGAACACCAGATTCATGTCGAACCCCATGCCGGCGGTGAAACCGGGCGCGCCCACGTACGACCAGGCGCCGCCGGCGTAGCGCATCACCGAGCCGCGATAGTCGTGGGCATAGTCGCGAAACGCCACATACGGAACGCCGTCGTGGTCGAACGCCAGCCGCAGATCCTCGATTTCCCCCTCGGTGAAGCCCATCGGCCCGACCGCAACCCACGCCGTGCCGTTGTACTTCAGGACCGTCGCCCGCTCGTCGATGGCGGTCGGACCGCTGGTGGCCATCTCCTTGTACGCGGCGTAGAGGGTGCCATCCGGCGCAAAGGCCAGCGAGGTGTAGAGTGCGCCGTCGGTCGAGATGCCCGCCTCCGGCCCGACGGCGGTCCACGCGGAGCCGTTGAAGCGCAGCACCTTCGCCTTCCAGCCGCTCGAATCCTGCAACGGATCGGAGAAGATCACATGTGCGGCGCCATCGGGGGCGAAGGCGAGGCACGGCGAGTACGCCATGGCCATCGAGAGCCCCGCCGCGCCGACCTGCACCCACGAGCTGCCGTTGTAGCGGCGCACGACCAGCCGGCCGGAGTAGGTGTCGTCGGAATAGGCAACCCACGGCGAGCCGTCGGGGGCGATCGCCAGGTGCACCTGCCACACCATCTTCCCGCTGAAGCCGCGCGAGCCCACATAGCTCCAGCTGCCCCCGCTGAGGCGGCGGACGGTCAGCCGGTTGTCGTAGTCGCAATCCTGGTAGGCCACATACGGGGTGCCGTCAGGGGCCAGGGCCAGGCAGTTGTACATGGTGTTGCCGTCGTTGACCCAGCGGGGGCCGTAGTTGGCCCACCCGCGGCCGGCCAGGTCGGGCATCGGCGCAGTCGTGAACGCCCTGGTCGCGACAGTGCCCTGCAGCGTCGCGCCGTCGTCGGCGGTGAAGCAGACGGTGTAGGCCGTGCAGGCCTTGAGGTCGCGCAGCGTGTACGCCGCGGCGGTGTTGGCGGAGAGTTTCACCGAGCCGAAGCGGGCCGCGGCGACGCCCTTGCCGTCCGTGCCGGCCTTGGTCTGCGCCCCGCTGCCGGGGGTCACCGCCGCGCCCTCCAACAGCGTGAAGTAGCCAGTGCCGGCCGCGCTCGACTTGAGGGTGAGCGTGACCTGCCCCGCGCCGAGGTTGCTCGTGGCGGGAACCGTCAGCGTCGGCTGGGCGCAGAGGGTGACGACGGCGGAGAGGACCCAGCCGAGCAACGCGGCGCGGCGCGGGAGAAGGCCGTTCAGGGAGAGGGCGATGCGTGAGTGCATGAGGTGAAGGCCGCGGGCGAGGCACTCGCACACCTGCGCGACGCCCCAGCCACAGCCGTCCCGAGAATTGCGTCCGATGGTTCGCTTGAGAAGCCGCGACGCTGTGAAAAACCCGTCGGAATGCGGGTGCGCACCGCCGCGCCGCGACCCGGGCGCCCGGCCAACCGACGGAGGGCCGGCGAGCGCAACACGGTCGCGGCGCCCGGCGGCGGACCGCGGTAGTAGTTTCCCCAATCCCGCCAAGCCGCGCCGAAAGCATTTCTCGTAAGTGTGCCGCGCACCGTTTGCGGCCCGCCTATTTCCTTGAACCTTCGGCTCCTCCGCCGCGTAAAATCCCGCCCGCAATCACCGTGAGCACGCCTACCACCAACGCTCCCGCCGTGCCGCCGCAGTCCGAAGCGGCCGAACACGACATCCGCTACGCCAAATCGCCCGTCAACTCCGACCTCGCGCCGGAGAAGAAGGTCAAGCTCTACACCGACATGGTGCGCATCCGCACCTTCGAGGACCGGAGCCTGCGCGTCTACCAGCAGGGCAAGATCGGCGGCTTCCTCCACCTCTACAACGGCCAGGAGGCCGTCGCCGTCGGCACCTGCTCGCTCCTCGGCGAGCACGACCACGTGATCACCGCCTACCGCGACCACGGCCACG
>JAEXPG010000487.1 GCA_023447015.1 Verrucomicrobiota bacterium | reverse complement strand
TCCGAGCGGGTGCGGGACTCTACTCAGGCCTGCTTGTACGGCAGCGGGTGGGCGGCCGTGAGGGTCTTCACGATCGCCTTGGCGGCGGCGCGCTTCTCCTCGCTCTCGGGGGCGCCGAGCACCAGGTCGATCGCTTCGGCGATCTTGTCCATGTCGGCCTCCTTCATCCCGCGGCTGGTCACCGCCGGCGTGCCGAGGCGGATGCCGCTGGCCTGGAAGGGCGAGCGGGTTTCGTACGGGACGGTGTTCTTGTTGCAGGTGATGTTGGCCTTATCGAGCGACTCCTGGGCGACCTTGCCGGTGAGCTCCGGGAATTTCGCGCGGAGGTCGACGAGCATGAGGTGGTTGTCGGTGCCGCCGGAGGCGAGGGCGTAGCCGCGCTTGAGCATGGCGGCGGCGAGCGCCTTGGCGTTGGCGACGATCTGCTGCTGGTAGGCCTTGAACTCGGGCTTGAGGGCCTCGCCGAAGCAGACGGCCTTGGCGGCGATGACGTGCTCGAGCGGGCCGCCCTGGCCGCCGGGGAAGACGGCGCTGTCGAGCGCCTTGGCGTGGATGGCCTTGCAGAGGATGAGGCCGCCGCGCGGGCCGCGCAGGGTCTTGTGGGTGGTCGTGGTGACGAAGTCGGCGTGCGGCACCGGCGAGGGGTGGATGCCCGCGGCGACGAGGCCGGCGATGTGGGCGATGTCGGCGAAGAGCAGGGCGCCGACGGAGCGCGCGATCTCGCCCATGCGGGCGAAGTCGATCACGCGCGGGTAGGCGCTGGCGCCGACGGTGATCATCTTCGGCTTCTCGGCGGCGGCGACCTTGGCGAGCTCGTCGTAGTCGATGAGGCCGTTGTCCTGGCGCACGCCGTACTGGACGAAGTTGTAGAGTTTTCCGGAGAAGTTGGCCGGGTTGCCGTGGGTGAGGTGGCCGCCGTGGCTGAGGTTCATGCCGAGGATCTTGTCGCCCGGCTGGAGCACGGAGGTGTAGACGGCGAAATTGGCCTGGGAGCCGGAGTGCGGCTGGACGTTGGCGTGCTCGGCGCCAAAGAGGGCCTTGGCGCGGTCGATGGCGAGCTGCTCGACCTTGTCGACGAACTCGCAGCCGCCGTACCAGCGCTTGCCCGGATAACCCTCGGCATACTTGTTGGTGAGCACGCTGCCCTGGGCCTCCATGACGGCCGGGAGCGTGAAGTTTTCCGAGGCGATCAACTCGATGTGCTCCTGCTGACGGTGCAGCTCGGCGGCAACGAGGGCGTGGATCTCGGGATCGAGAACCCGCAGGGGGGAGGCGTTGAGGACTTGGGAGGTGGCGGTGCTCATCGGGAAAACGTGAGTGTCTGCGCCGGGCCGGTTTTGGCGCAATGGTTTTCTTGGCGCGACGGCGCCCCGACTGCGGGGGTACGGCGGTCCGCGCTGTTTCCCAGAAACGCCCTAGGGCGCGACGGTGGTGCGCAGCCGGAGGAAGGCTCGGGGGCCGATGCTCGCCGGGAGCGAGATTTCGGTGGTGGCCGCCCCGGTGGTGAGCCAGTCCGCGGGGACCGGTTGCCAGGTGCCGGCCAGATCCGCGCTCCACTCGGCGGTGGTGATGGCGTAGCCGCCGGAGTGGTCGGCCGGGTAGGCGAAACGGGCGGTAGTGCCGGCGGGCGGGAGCGGTGCCGGCAGCCACGGTTCCGCTCCGGGCTGAGCGGGTGAGAGGCCCAGCGCGAATTCGGTGAGGAGCGCAAGGCCGTCGCCGTCGGGGTCGGCCGTCGCGCTCGAGGCGGCCGGGAGGCCGGCGGCGGCGAGCCAGTCGCGGAAAGGCTGGTCGGGGTCGAGGCCGAGGACGGTCGCGAGAATTTCGCGGTTCGAGAGGAGCGTGAACCCCGCGGCATAGCGGTCGTTGAGCGCGCGGAGGATTTCGTTGGCGATGAGCGCCTGGGCGGCGGTCGCGGCGTGGAAGCCGTCCTTGGCGAAGAGGTAGTGCGAACGGTTTTCCCCCGTCGGGTCGCCGGTGTTGAGGAGCACGGAGCCGTTGAGGAGGAAGGGCGAGCGCTCGTCGAAGCGGCGCGTGAGGGCGAAGCTGTCGGCGAGGGCGATGCCGCGGGCGCTGGCGAGATCGGCGAGGAGCGTGTTGAGGGCGGCGATGCCGGCGGTGGCGACGGCGCGCAGGGCGGGGTCGGGCGCGCGGTTCTTCACGCTGGGGGTGACTCCGATGTCGGGCGCGTTGACGAGCACGATCGGGAGCGTGGCATTCTGTGCGCGGATGAAGTCGATCGTGTCGGCGAGGTTGTTGCGGAGGCCCTCGATCTGCGCCGGAGTGGCGGTGCCGGTGCAGAGCTCGGCGTAGAGCGAACTCAGGTCGTTGCCGCTGCAGAAGATCACGGCGTAGGCGACCTCGGTCCGGAGGTGCTTCTTCAGTCGCGGGCAGGAGATGAAGTCGAGCGTCTGCTCCGGCGTGGTGGGGAACAGGGGCGGGTTGATGAGCTCGACGAGGTCCTTGGTTTTGAAGCCGAGCACGGCCCAGTTGTAGGCGTGGCCGCCGTTGCGGTAGTCGCCGTAGTAGGCGACGTGGCCCTCGTAATTGCCGAAGGAGATTTCGTCGGTGCGGGTGGCGGCGAGGATCTCGATCCAGTTGCGGAGGTTGGCTTCGGTCGGGTTGCTGTCCGGCGCGGAGAACGGGAGCACGAACGCGAACTCCTCGGAGAGGCTGTCGCCGAGCACGAGGATGTTCTGTGGCGCGGCGGTGAGGGCGGTCGGTAGTCGCGATGCCGCGAGGCACGCCGCGGCGGCGAGAATGGTGCGCAGGAGCCGGGCCGGGGTGAGCATGCGGCGGATGGTGGATGGACGATCGCGCGCGGGAAAGGGCAATTCAGCCGCGGGCAGAGGGATTGGGGCGATGAAGGACCGGAACGATACGTGGGCGTGCGCACTCTCCCTGCCTTGTCACTTACGTTCCAACACGCTCACGAAGAAGGCGTCGGTGTCATGCTGGTGGGGGAGAATCGAGACGCCGAGTGGGCCGACGGCGCAGCCGAAGGAGTCGGCCGGCGGGATGACAAGGAAGTTTGGATGCGCGGCGAGGAAGGCGGCGACGGTGCCTTCGTTCTCGGTGCGGGCGAGCGAGCAGGTCGCGTAGACGAGGCGGCCGCCGGGGCGGACGCGGGCGGCGTGGTCGCCGAGGATCGCGAGCTGGCGCTCGTGGTGGCGTTGGAGATCGGCGGAGGTCGTCTGCCAGCGGAGGTGCGGCGCGCGGCGCCACGTCCCGGAACCGCTGCACGGGGCGTCGACGAGGACGCCGTCGTAGAGACGGTCGGCGGCGGGCGGGGCGGCGAGCGTGGCGATGTTGGCCAGTCCGGCGCGGGTGGCGCGCGTGCGGAGCTCGGCGAGGGCTTCGGTGCGGATGTCGGTGGCGTCGATCTTGCCGGAGGGGCCGAGGAGGCGGGCGAGTTGGAGCGTCTTGCCGCCGGCCCCGGCGCAGGCATCGAGCCAGCGGGTGCCGGGCGCGGGAGCGGCGAGGGCGAGGATGAGTTGGGATCCGAGATCCTGAACCTCGAAGGTGCCGGCCTCGTAGAGAGCGCTGCGGGCGACGTCGGCTTCGATCAGAAGTCCGCGGGCGTCGGGCAGGAGGGGGTGGTGCCGGAAGGGGATGCCTTCGAGCTGGAGCCAGGTGTCGACGGCGACGGGATCGGCGGTCTGGAGCCGGAGCCAGAGCGGCGGGCGGGAAAGGAGGATGTCGCGCGCCGGACCGGTCAACGCCGGGGCTTCGGTGGTGAGCCAGTCGGGGAAGAGTTGTTCGACGGTGAGGGGGCGGCCGAGGCGTGCGGCGAGCACGGTGGCCTGCTCGGCGGGCGCGGCCGGCAACGGAGGCCAGTCGGCGAGGATCGCGGTGCGGAGCGAGGCGAGCGCGGGTTCCTCGGCCCCGAGCCAGAGCGCGAGATCGGGCCGGAGGGATTCGGGCGCGACTTCGATCCAGGGCAGGTGGCGGATGGCGGCGTAGGCGAGGGCGCGGTAGAGGCGGCGGTCGCGGGAGCCGAAGCGTTTGTCGCGACTGAGCCGGTGCTGGAGGTAGGAGGGAAAGTTGCGCTCGCGGCGGGCGGCGGGCGCGAGGCCGCGGAGGAGTTCGCCGAAGATCGCGAGCTGGCGGGGGGCTCGGCCCGAGCTGGAGGCGGGAGTGGATTGGTCGGGCGTGGTCATGGGCGGAGGACGGAAGACGGAGGACGGAGGGCGGAAGACGGAACTGCTCTGCCGTACGGCAGAGCACACTGATGGGCACGAACGTGGAGGGCCGCGGCGGGGGCGCGGGCGCGGTGCCCGCATTCGGGGGCGGCACGCCACGGAAACGAGGAGGCCCGGTCGGGGGGACCGGGCCTCGGTGGATCAGAACTTGAAGACTTCGAGTTGGACGCGGAACTGGAGGCCGGAGGACTCGCGGCGCTGCCCCTCCTGGAAAGCGATCTGGTACTCGATCGACCAGAGGTTGCGGAACGTCTGGCGGAGGCCGTAGACCTGCTCGTAGAACTGCTCCTCGATGGCGTCGTAGCGCCAGAGACCGGTGACGGTGAAGCGCTCGTTGAGGCGCACGGCGACATCAAGCGTGTATTCCTCGAGCTGGTCGCGGAGGAACTGGGTGCCGAAGCGGGCGCTCCAGAAGTCGGAGTCGGTGAAGGTGACGCCGGAGTTGAACTCCTCGAGGCGGAAGTTGTGGGGATTGACGCGCTGGTAGGCGTCGAACCGGATCCACTGCGCGGGCATCACGGCGATGTCGGCGTGGAGGTCCGAGGAGCGACGGATGGCCGGAGCGACGAGGCGGTTGAAATGGCGGTCCTGCGCGAGGGTGAGGACGATGAGATCGCGGACGCCGCCCTTGCCGTCGCGAGTCTGGAGCCGCTGGGCGAGGCCGTAGCGGACTGTGTTGATCTCGCTGAGGTCGTCGAGGAAGCGGATGTCGCCGAGGTCGAGCGGCTGGAGGCGGGTGGAGAAGACGTGGCGGTCGATGTCGGGGATGTAGGCCCGGCCCTTCTCGGCGTCGGGGATGTAGCGGTACTGGGCGAAGGGCTCGATGAGGTGGCGGAGGCCGTTGATGTTCCAGCGCTCGCTCTTCACGTCGAACTCGCCGTAGGCGCGGGCGCGGAGGTCGAGGCCGAGCTGGCCGAGCACGCGGGTGTAGTCGTCCTTGGCGCCGAGGGGCGAGAAGTAGTGGCTGACGCGGCCGCCGGCGACGGGGGTGTAGGTCAGCCAGGGCGTGATGGCGGTCGGGCGCTCGAGTCCGAAGAAGAGGTCGAGGCGCTCGCTGGAGAGTTTCGGCGAGAGGGTGGAGGCGTCCTCGCGTAGGCTGACGAAGCTGACGGAGCCGCGCTGGACGACCCCGAGGTCCTGCGGGGAGGCGAGGAGGTCGACGCGCAGCTCGGGCTCGCGGCGCTGGGTGATCTGGAAATCGTTGGGCTGGAAACGGCCGAAGGCGGAGGCGATGTAGTTGTTCCCGGCGTAGTCGACTTCGACGAACGTCTCCGGCTGCTGGTTGCGGGCGAAACGCTGGCGGGCGTAGTCGCGGATGATCTCGGAGTCGCTCCAGTAGCCGACCTGGCCCATGACGGTGAGGTGCTCGCCGTAGGTCTGGAGGTGGCGCCAGTCGATGTAGCCGCGGTTGTGGTCGATCTGCTTGCCCTCGATGTCGAGGCCGCGCTGGGCGTTGCCGGCGAAGTCGTAGATCCAGCCGGAGCGGAGCTGGCCGAAGTAGGAGGTGTCGCCGCGCTGGGTGTCGTAGTTGGCCGCGGGTCCGAGGATGAGGCCGCGTTTGCTGTAGGCGCCGATCTCGGGTCCGAAGTAGACGCCGTTGGAGAGGGGCGCGAGGGCGGTCACGTCGAGGAACGCACCGAGCGAGCTGCGGAAACCGGCGCGGATGTCGGTCTCGATCGGCGGCGTGTCGAGGCGCTGGCTGAAGACGGGCAGCGGGGCGAGCGGGATGGGGCCAATGCCCAGGTGGGCGCCGTGGGCACGGAAACTCTTGCCCTGGACGAAATCGAGGGAGTCGGCGTGGATCTTCGGGCTGAAGGAGGCGGGCTCGCCGTAGGTGATGGTGGCGTCCTTGAGCGTGAACTCCTGGGTGTTGCCCTCGAG
>JAEXPG010000392.1 GCA_023447015.1 Verrucomicrobiota bacterium | reverse complement strand
ATGTTGTAGTCGGCCACGGCGCGGTACTCGGCCTGCTCGGCGGCGGCAAGGAGCTCCTGGAACTGGAGGACGGTGAAGGTGTCGCTCTGGCCGACCTGCAGCCGCTTCTGTTCGGCCAGGAGGCTTTCGTCCGCAAGCTTGCGCGCGCGGCGGGTGGCTTCCACCCGGCGGGAGGTGGCGTCGATCTGCCCGGCCGCGTTGGCCACCTCGACGGCGATCTGCTGCTCGAGGCGGGCGAGTTCGGTGCGCGCCTGCTCGAGGGTGAGCTTCGAGGCGCGGAGCCGGCCGCGGCCGTCGCGCAGCGGGAGCGGGACGCTGACCACGGCCCCGGCGCTCCAGGCCAGCGTGTCGCGCTGGCGGGCGTCGCGGTAGGCTTCGTCGAGCGAACGACCGGAGCCGTTGTATCCGTAGCTTCCCACCAGATCGACCTGCGGCAGCGCCGCCGAACGGGACTCGGCGAGACCGGCCTCGGCGCGGCGGATCCCTTCCCGGGCCTGCTGGTAGTCGGGCCGGCGCTCGTAGGCGCGCGCCAGATCGGTGGCCCGGTCGAGGGTGGGCAGGTCGACGACGTCCGGAGCGACGATCCGCAGCGGCTGGTCGGTGGCCGGACGGGTGTCGGACGAGAGGAGCGTGAGCAGATAGTTCCGCGTGTCGGCGAGTCCGCGCTCCGCCTGGATCACCCCGTCGTCGATGCGGGCGACGCGGGCGGCGGCGATGGTGACGTCCGCCGGGGAGATGCTGCCGACCTCGACGCGGCGGCGGTTCTCCTTGAGGAGTTCCCCGGCGAGGTCGCGGGAGCGCACGGCGTTCTGGTGGGTCTGCTGCGCGTAGTAGAGGTTGTTGTAGGCGGCGACGGTGCGCGTGATCGTGTCGGTGACCGCCTGGTGGTAGGTCGCGCGGGCGATGCCGCGTTGGGCGCGGGCGAGCCGGATGCCGGCGAGGTTGGCGCCGAAGCCGAAGCCGCGCAGCAGCGGCTGGGTGAGCCGGATACCGCCGAAGGTCGTGTAGTTGTTGGCGAGGAAGTAGTCGGACTCGCGGAAGTTGTCGGCCTGGCCGATCAGGGCGTACTGGAGACCGAACGGCAGTTTGCCGCCGAGGGAGATCTCGGCGGTGTCGACCTTGTCGACCCCGAGCGGTGCGCGGGTGCCGTCGAACGGTCGGTACGGGCGTGTGTTGTCGTCGGAGCGGGTGTAGTTCGCCGCGAGCACGGGGTCGAAGGCTCCGGCGGCCGAGATCTGCCGGGCACGTGCGATCTGCGGCTCGAAGCGCGCGGAGGTGATCGTGAAGTTGTGGGCGAGCGCGGAGGCGATGGCGGCCTCCAGCGTCAGTGGAACCGCTTCGTCCGCTGCAGCGGTGCTGGCGGCCGGAGGCACGGGCGCGGCGACGGCGATGCCGGCGAGGGAGGAACCGAGGAGGACGCAGGGAAGGAAGCGGCGCATGGAGTACCTGGCTCATCGCACGCCGCGTGCCACGCGCACGGTGTGGTGTAACAAGCTGAACGGGAAACGCTAACGGATTGCGATGCGCGGGAGATCCGCTGCGCGGGAACCGTTTCCGCGACGCCATTTTCCCGGAAATGGGACTGCGGGCCGGCTATTGCTCGGGATCGTCTTGGGCGGGTTCGGAAGCTTCGGCGGTCGTCGCCCCCAGCCAGTGTCGGCCGGTGACGATCTTGTCGTCGCGCACCTGCCAGGCGAAGAGCGGCGGGGCCGGGACGCCGCGGCGGAAGGTTTTGAACAGCGCCTTGTCGTCGCGTTTCTGGAGCATGCGTTCGGTCACGCCGCCAGCTTCGCAGCTCAGGACCTTGAAGTGGCCCTTGAACTCGCGCGGCTCGCCGAGGATGCGCGACCAGCCTTCGGCCGCGGGTTGCTCCGCTCCGACCGCGTGGCGGTCGAGCACGAGGAAACTGTAGGGCAGGCTGCGCAGGTCGATGCCCAGGCGCAGCGAGAACTCCGACCAGAAGGCATCGGTGAACGCCTCGATCGGCGGACGCGCGAAATGGTGGCACCAGTGGCGCTGGTTCTCCGGCGTGAGCAGGCCGCAGGCGCGGTTGTGGGTGCAGGGGGCGACGACGGTGAATTCGTTGCGCAGCTCCTCCCGGAGTGCGACCAGCGCGCGGGCGACATCGCCCGTGCCCGGCTCGACCCAGATCACCGCGGCGGCGCGCCGCACGAGGGCGAGCAGCGCCGCGCTCTCGACGGGCGGAAGCTCGTTGAGCACATGGCTGAGCACGAGCGTGAACGGCTGGGCCGGGGCGATGTTGCCCCAGTCGGGGGCCTGTTCGATCGCGAGCCCGGGAAACGCGGCGGCCGCGCGCTCGGCGGCAAAGCGGCGCGCGAGCGCCGAGCGGTCGTGCACGACCAGCTGCGAGAAATGCGTGGCGCCGAAGGCGGACAACACCCGCCGGCCGGCCACTCCGCTGCCGCAGCCCCAGTCGAGCAGGGCGGTGCCGGCGGGCGGCGCCCAGCGGCGGGCGCGGAGTTCGGCGAGCGCGGCATCCCACTTCCAGCCGATGCGCTCGGCGAAGGTGGTGTCGTAGGCGGCGAGAAGTTCGGTGGATTCCCAGTAGTCGCCGCCCTCGGCGGGAGCGTCGAGGAAGCGGGCGCGGAGGCGGTCGAGCAGGGCGAAGTCGGGGCGCACGGGAGGAGGGTGGAAAGCGGAATGCGGATGGCGGAATCGCGGAGCGGCGGGACGGTGGCGATCAGGCCGCGGGTGCGGTGGGCGCGGTCGGCGCCGTCGCGAGAAGTGTCTCCAGATGCTGGTGTCCGATGCTGAAGCGGGCCTTCAGGGCGGTGAACTCGGCGCGGGCGCGGGCCGCGGCGGCCTCGTCGGGCCGCGCGCGGCGGACGGCGGCGAGCATGGTGTTCTTCGGTGTGTGGGTGGCGGCGATGAACTCGAAGACCTTGACCTGGTAGCCGTTGGCCTCGAGCAGGAGGGCGCGGAGCGAGTCGGTGACCATGTCGGCGAGGCGGGCGGCGAAGATGCCGTGGCGCGCGAGCGGCGCGAGCTCCGCCGGGGCACGGAGCTGCGGCCGGATCTCCTTGTGGCAGCAGGGGGCGGCGACGATCAGCGCGGCGCCGGCGCGGATGCCGCGGAACAACGCCTCGTCGGTGGCGGTGTCGCAGGCGTGGAGGGCGATGAGGACATCGGCGGCCGGGACGGCGGAATCGACGATGCGGCCGGAGGCGAAGCCCAGTCCCTCGCAGTTGGCGGCCAGGGCGGCGGCGTTGCAGAGTTCGACCAGCTCGGGGCGCGCCTCGATGCCGGTGACCTCGGCGCGGCGGCCGAGCGAGCGGGTGAGGGCATGCCAGGCGGCGAAGGTGAGATAACCTTTGCCCGCGCCCATGTCGTAGACGCGCACGGTGTCGCGGGCCGCGAGCCCGGCCTGTTCGCAGAGGGGGAGCAGCAGTTCCACGTAGCGGTTGATCTGGCGGAACTTGTCCGTGGCGTCGGCGAGGATACGGCCGTCGGCGCCGGCAAGCCCAAGGGAGCGCAGCCACGGGGCGTCGGCCGGGGCGATCTCGCGATGCTTGGCGCGGTCGTGCGGCATCGGCGCGGCGGCCGGCGCGGTGATCCGGCCCCGGGTCAGGCGCGCTTCGCCCTTCTTGTTGAGCTCGAACTGCCAGAGCGTGGTCGTGGTGTAGAGGTGGGCGGAGCCGAGCGCATCGCCGACGCGTGTCTCGAAGGCCTCGACGATGGCTGTGGCGTCGGCGGGCTTGGTGAGATCGCGCTGGCGCTCGCGGACGTGGAGCTGGAGGCGCTCGCCGCGGGCGGTGACAACCCGCTCGGCGGTGATCTTGACGATCGGCTGGCCGGCGCGCGGCTTGCCGAGCACAAGCCGGGTGAAGGACCCGTCGGCGAGGGCGGAGCGGAGCTGTTGGAGGAATTCGGCGCGCGGGCTGGAGTCGGACATCGCGAGGAGGTGAGCGCATCGCGCCGCCGCTGGCAACGGGCGACTCGCAGGTTTTGCGTCGCGGCCAACTGCGCACTTGTCAACGGCCCGGGCAGCTGGCAATCATCGCGGCGTTCCTTGGTCCGCGGGCGTAGTACATCGGTAGTATGCGAGCTTCCCAAGCTTGAGAGGCGGGTTCGATTCCCGCCGCCCGCACCAACTTCGCAGTGGCACGGAGGTGCACTGGAACTGCAGGGGACGCCGGCGGGATCAAACGTAGTGCGACCGGATCAGCTGTGCGGAGGAATGCGCTGTTGCTGTGGTGGTCCGCCGCGGGCATCCTCGGCGCCGGCATGCGCTCCAATCCATTTCGGCTGATGATGGCGTTTGTTCTGGGCCTGGGGATGATCGGCGTGCCGGCTGCCTGCGCCGGCGATCGCGTCTTGGCGGTGAACGACAGGGCGCCCGAGTATCTGGCCCGATTGGTGGAGGCGGCCGACGGGGTCGAGTTCACCTTTCTGGGAGGAGAGAAGATCGTTGTGAACGATGCGGACTGGCTGCGGCGGATCGCGATCGAAGTCCGTGCCGCGACCTATCGGCGCCTGTCACCCTGCTTCTGCGAGAGCTATCCCGAGATCCGGTTCCTCAAGGATGGGAAGCGGGTTCTGTTTCTGAATTTTCACCACGATGGAAATGTGCGCGTCGGCAGTGCGGAGATTTCGGGCGACTTCGCGGTGGGCAAGGGTTCGCGTTGCGGGATCTGGGCCGTGGTTTCGGAAATGGTTCCTCCGGAGGCGAACAAGCCCCGACGGCGGGAACGGCGGCAGCCAGAGCCAAGTGTGAAGCCGGAGGTTCGCCCCGTGGTACCTGCGGACCAAGAGCTCGCGCCGCTGAAACCAGAGCTTCCGAAAGCCCGGTAGAAGACTTCCGCCGATTCCGGCCTCGTCTTGTGCGCGGTGCGGGGCCGGCCATCTCGCCCCCACCAGGGCCTTGTTTCGCGCCGTCGCATCCCGGGGCTTGCCAGCGCCGGTCCGGACCTCTTACCTCGCCAACCCTCTTCCATCCATGGCCCGAATTGTCCAAAAATACGGCGGCACGTCCGTCGGCGATATTGAGCGCATCAAGAAGGTCGCGCAGCGCATCAAGGAATGGCGCGACCAGGGCAACGAGCTCGTTGTCGTCGTCTCCGCCCGCGCCGGTGTGACCAACGAGCTCATCGCCAAAGCGAAAGCCATCACGCCGCATCCCGACGATCGGGAGATGGACATGCTCCTCGCCATCGGCGAGCAGGAGACGATCGCGCTCACGGCCATGGCGCTCCACGCCATCGGCGTGCCGGCGGTCTCCCGCACCGGCCAGCAGGCGGGCATCGTCAGCGACAACTTCCACACCAAGGCCAAGATCAAGCGCTTCGATTCCTCGCCGCTCAACGACGACCTCGCCGCCGGCAAGGTCGTGATCGTGGCCGGTTTCCAGGGCGTGAACGAGGCGGGTGAGACCACGACGCTCGGCCGCGGCGGCTCCGACCTCACCGCGATCGCTGTCGCCCATGTGGTGAAGGCCGACATCTGCCAGCTCTACACCGACGTCGACGGCGTCTACACCGCCGATCCGCGCGCCGTGCCGGCCGCGAGCAAGCTCCAGGAGATCTCGTACGACGAGATGCTCGAGCTCGCCAGCTCCGGCTCGAAGGTCATGCAGTCCCGCTCGGTCGAGTTCGCCCACAAGTACGGCGTCGATTTCGAGGTTCGTTCCAGCTTCAACAACAATCCCGGTACCA
>JAEXPG010000349.1 GCA_023447015.1 Verrucomicrobiota bacterium | reverse complement strand
ACGACGAGGAAACTGGAGGCGCTGCGGGTCATATCAGTGGACGGTAGACGGTGGACGGTGGTCGGTGGCCCTCCTTCGCCAAGGCTTCGGAGGGTGCCGCTGCGCGGCAGCGGATCAGGTGAGAGGGCACGCGATGGCGCCGAGGGCGGCGAAGGTCACGAGGGTGGAGAGAATCAGCAACACGTAGGGGCGGCGGATGTCGCGGGCGGCGGCGCCCGGGGCGTCGGCGGGATCGCCGAGCCAGAGGTCGCAGACCTGCACGCCGTTCTTGAAGAGCGGGCCGATGAGGCGCCGGCGCAGCGCGCCCGCGATGGTGCACTCCGGCCAGCCGCTGTTCGGGCCGGGCACGAGTGCGTGTTGGGCGCGGCCCCAGCGGAGGGCGGTGCGGCCGTCGTAGCCGGGCAGCAACGCCGCGAGCCCCGAGAGCAGGAGCCAGCTCCAGCGCGCGGGGAGGAAGTTGGCGACATCGTCGGTGCGCGCGCCGCACCAGCCGAAGCGCAGGTAGCGGTCGGACTTGTAGCCGACCATGCTGTCCATGGTGCTCACGATCTTGAAGAGCACGCCGGCGAGCGGGCCGAAGAGGAGGAGGAAGACGAGCGGCGAGAGCACTCCGTCGACGAGGTTCTCGGCCATGCTCTCGACGGCGCCGCGGCCGCAGGCGGCGAGGTCCATCTTGTCGGTGTCGCGGCCCACGAGCATGGAAACGTGGTGACGCGCGGCGGCGAGATCGCCGCGGGCGATGGCGCGCGCGATGCGTTCGCCGGGGGCGATGAGGGCGCGCAGCGCCAGGCAGGCCCAGCAGACGAGGCCGGCCGCGACGTCGAACGCGTACGGGTGCAGCGCGTGCGCGCCGGCGAGGAAGGCGAGGACGAGCGGCAGCACGGTGCCCGCGAGGAGGAACAGCAGGGCGATGCCGCCGGCGTAGCCGTTGGCGCCGAGGCGGAAGAGCACGCGCTCGTAGACCGCGAGCAGCCGGCCGAGCAGGCGGATCGGGTGCGCGGCGAAGATCGGGTCGCCGATCAAAGCGTCCATCGCGAGGCCGAGCGCAGCCCAGAGGAAGAAACGCGGTTCGAGGAACCCGACGGAGGCGTGCAGCACGTCGGCGAGAGTGGCGGCGATGGCGGACATCTCAGGCGCGGTATCCGAGACCCGAGGTAGGGCGGTTTCTCCGAAACCGCCGCAACCGTCGCCCGAGATTGATCCGAGCGCAGAGCGGACGTTTCGGAGAAACGTCGCTACCCTCGGAGGTGTTGTCCTGGATGGAACTCATCGGCTCAGCGATGCCACTTGCGTTGCCAGCCGAGCGCAATGGCGCGGGTGACGAGTTCGACGGCGGCGGGAAGGAGGCGCTCCGGAGCGACGGCGAGGTCGACGGGAAGCGCATTCACGAGTTCGGCACGGAGGGAGGGAAACGCCTCGGGCTGAGCGGCGAGGCCGGAGGCGAGGAGGGCGGCCTGGTTGATGAGCGCCTCCCGCGCGGTCGCGGGGGCGAGGGTGCCGGCGAGCGTGCGGTCGAGCACGGCGGCGAACGCGTAGGCGGCGGCGGCGGACTGCGGCTCGTAGATGACGGGGTTCCAGTTGTCCTTGAGCAGCTGGCATTGCGCGGCGTCGAGGAAGCCGGCGAGCTGCGCCTTGAACGCCTCCTCCTTCAGACCGAAGCGACCGAGGGCGTGGAAGAGCGAGCGCGTGTAGCTGGGCTCGAGGCCGTTGCCCCAGCGCAGCGCCTCGAGCGTGGCGTCGCGCACGGCGCGGCCGATGAGTTCGCCGGCCTTCGTGTGCTTGCCGGTCCAGGTGCGCGAGCTCGTGCCCGCGGCGGGGGCGGCGATGGCGTACTGGTCGGTACCAGTGCCGGTGGCGAGGCGCCACGAGGACTTGCTGCCGACGGCGAGCTCGAGGAGGGCGGAGGTCTTGGCCTCGGTCATCGTCATCACGGCGCGGGCGAGTGCGGTGTCGCTGAGCGGGGCGGAGAAGAGGAGCAGGGTGTTGATGGTGCCGCCGTGCGTGCCCGGCGGCTTGGTGGCAGCGGCGACCGGCACGGTGCGAACCCATTTGCCGTCGGCCTCGTCGTAGCAGGCGGTGTCGCCGGCGCTGCCGGCGTTGCCGGTGACGCCGCCGGTGACGATGGCGGTGATGGCGAGGTCGGCGAAGGTGTGGGTGGCGATGCCGAGGTACTGCATCGCGGCGGCGGTGCCCATGACGGCGGTGGTGGCCGGGGCGAGCTCAAGTTCGTCGCAGACGGAACGGTGGTAGCCCTCGGGACCGAGGCCGGTGATGAAGGCGCAGCGCTCCTGGTGCTTCACCGGCTCGCAGCTCTGGTGGTTGACGAGGTGCCGGACGTCGGTCCGCAGGCCGCCGTTGACGGTGCAGGTGCTCAGGACCTTCGCCGGCATCCGCAGTTCGGCGACGACATGGCGGCCGCGGCGCGCGACGAGGGCGAAGGGCGAGTCGAAGACCGGCAGGGCGTGGGCGGCGGAGGACATGGATTGCGGAAGGCGGAATGCGGATTGCGGAATGTGGCCGGAGCGGAGGGCGGAGACGGAGAGGAGAATGTGGAAATCAGGGAATCAGGAAGGGGTGGTGTTGCTCTCGGTGGTGGTCTTCCCATTCCGATTTCTGACCCTTGCATCAATGTAGAATGCCAAGGTTGCGAGAAGTGGGAACGTCGCTGCCGTGTAGATGGCGATGACGTAGGTGATTCCGAAATCATCCAAAGTGACTTCGTGGCTTCTGGGGAACTCGGCGCTGGCAATGATCGAGAGGCCGGAAAGGAGGGCGATGAAGACCGCCGGTACAAGAAGTTTTCGGCTGATCCGGAGTAGGAGCCACGAGAGCAGAATCGCGATCGCTGGACCAAAGGCGCAGGTAACGAGCACCAATTGCGGAGGCATGGAACCATCCAGCATCAGGAACGCGAATGTTGGCATCGGGTGATCCAAGTTACCCCACCACCAGCGGTTCGAGGCCGCTGAGGCGGAGGGAGGGGGCGAGGGCGGCGGGGTGGCGCGGCGGGAGGCCCTTCACGGCGGCGGCGATGGCGGCGATGTGGTCGGGCGTGGTGCCGCAGCAGCCGCCGACGAGGTTGAGCCAGCCTTGGGCGGCGTAGTCGCGGAGGACGGCGGCCATGTCGGCCGGCGTTTCGTCGTAGCCGCCGAAGGCGTTGGGCAGGCCGGCGTTCGGGTAGCAGGTGACGTGGCACTCGGCGAGGGCGGCGAGTTCCTCGAGGTACGGGCGCATGTCCTTCGCGCCGAGCGCGCAGTTGAAGCCGACGGAGAACGGCCGCACGTGGCGCACGCTGTGGTAGAAGGCAGAGACGGTCTGGCCGGAGAGCGTGCGGCCGGAGGCGTCGGTGATCGTGACGCTGATCATCACCGGAATCCGGATGCCGAGTTCGTCGAAGAGCGACTCGGTGGCGAAGAGGGCGGCCTTGGCGTTGAGGGTGTCGAAGATCGTTTCGATGAGGAGAACGTCGACGCCGGCTGTGAGGAGGGCTCGGATCTGCTCGGTGTAGGCGGCGACGACCTGCGGCCAGACGACGGCGCGGAACTCCGGGCGGTTGACGTCGGGCGACATCGAGAGCGTGCGGTTGAGCGGGCCCACGGCACCGGCGACAAAGCAGCGGCGGCCCGGTGTGGCGGCCTCGGCGGCGCGCGCGGCGGAGCGGGCGCAGGCGACGGCGGCGGTGTTGATCTCGGCGGCGAGGTGCTCGGTCCGGTAGTCGGCCTGCGAGATCGAGGTGGCGTTGAAGGTGTTGGTCTCGACCAGGTCGGCGCCGGCGGCGAAGTAGCGCGCGTGGATCTCGGTGACGACGTCGGGGCGCGTGAGGCAGAGGAGGTCGTTGTTGCC
>JAEXPG010000346.1 GCA_023447015.1 Verrucomicrobiota bacterium | reverse complement strand
TTGGGGGGGGGGGCGGCTGCCGCTGTGAAGCCTGCGTGGGGCTGCCGGCGGGGACGGTCAACGTCCGGGCCGGAGTCCGCCCATCCACTCAAGCAGGTGCGCGGCGCAGGCGTCCCAGGTGGGCGGGGACCGGTGGCGCGCCTCCGCGGAGAGCCGGTCGAGCGTGGCCGGCTCGGTGAGCAGCCGGCGCAGCGCGGCGGCGAAGCCGTTCGCCTCCGCCGGATGGACCCCGAGGCAACCGCCGCCGGGGACGAGCTCCCCGGTGGCGCCGGAACCGGCGCAGATGCAGGGCTTGCCGCGGGCGAGGCTCTCGATGACGGGAAGACCGAACCCCTCGATGACCGACGGATAGATGGAGAAGGTGCAGGCGCGCCAGGCTTCCTCGAGCGCGGGCTCGTCGAGCACGCCGTCGAAGCGCAGCGGCCGGCCGGCGGCCTGCAGGCGCCGGATCTCCGAGAGGGCGGCGGCGGCCGTCTCGGGGCGGGGGAGCCCGACGAGACGCAGCTCGAAGCGCAGGCCCTCGGTCCAGAGCGCCTTGGCGGCGCCGAGCAACGCGAGGTGGTTCTTGCGGCCCTCGATCGAGCTGACGCAGAGAACCTGCGGCAGCGAGGCCGGCGCGGTCATCATCGACGAGGAGGCGGCGGGCAGGTCGACGCCCAGCGGGGCGACGGTCACGGCGGGGGTGCGGTTCACGCCGAGCCAGCGCCAGTAGCCGGTGAGGTAGTCGGCGGTGGTCTGCGAGATCGCGGCGATGCCGTCGAACTGCAGCAGCTCCTGCATGAAGCCCGGGAAACGGGCGACGGTCTTGGCCGGCGTGTGCTCGGGGTGGGTGAGCGGGATGGCGTCGAAGAAGAATGCGACGCGCGGACCGTCGACGCGGGCGAAGATCTCGGGCAGGCGGGCGGCGACGGCCGGGGAGAACAGCTCGGGGCAGACGAAGCCCGTGGCCGGCGGTGGCTGCGGGGTGCGGCGGCGCAGGCGGCCGGACCAGCCGCGGAGCTTCTGCCCGAGCGTCCAGCGGGAGCCGCGGTGCCCGCCGACGGGCATGGCGCCGCGGGCAAGTGCGAGCTCCAGCTCGTCGAGGGGACGCCAGGCGTTGGCGAACGGATCGAGGCAGACGGGCGCGACCGCGGTGCGTCGCTCGAGCGCGGCGAACAGGCTGCGCGCGAGGCGTTGGATGCCGGTGTTGGCCGGGGTGTGGCTGGTGTGGGTGAGGTCGAGCAGCAGCATGCGGCTCAGGGTTGGGCGGGGCGGCGCACGCGCAGCTTCAGGTCGAGCACGCGGAAGGCGAGCGAGCGGCGGTCGGGACTGTCGGTGAAAACTTCGGACGGACGGTCGGTGGCGAGGCGGATCCGGGTCTCGCCGGGGGCGAGGCGGAGGTCGTCGAGCACGACCTCCTGGCGGCGTTCGACCACGGTGCCGCTCCAGCGCTCGGCGCCGGCCATGCTGACCTGGACGGCGCGGGGCGTGCGGCTGTTGAGCCCGAAGGCGAGCGTGGCGGCGACGGCGTCCGGGTGCGGGTTGCGCACGACGATCTCGACGGTGCCGTGGGTCCACCGCCAGTTGTCGCGCATGGAGCGCTCGGCCCGATACCAGGGGCCGGCGAGCTCGACGGTCAGGTTGGCGGCCTCGTCCTGGTTGCCGCAGAGGGAGGCGGGGCCCTCGACGATCGGCGGCTCGATGCCGACGGGCTGGCTGAGGAAGTTGGGCGTGCTGAAGAAGGTGAGGTTGCCGAGCAGCAGGACGATCCACCAGCGGCGGCCCCGCGGCACGGCGAGGTTGAAGGCGAGCAGCATCGGCAGCAGCACGCGGGCGGCGGCGCTGGGGTAGCCGTCCCACACGGAGTGGCCGAGGCACATCATCAACAGGGCGTAGACGGCGCCGATCCGCCACCACGTCTCGCGCCAGCGCGGCCGCAGGGCGAAGAAGAGGAACTGGGCGGCGAGGGAGACCACCGTGAAGATGTCGCCGGCAAGGTACGCCGGGTCGTGCGTGCCCTCGCGCCAGTCGGCGACGATCGTCCGGATCTTGCGCCAGAAGTCGACGAAGGGGAGGTTGAAGTTCTCGGAGCCGGTGTTGGTCCCGCCGTGGCCGAAGAGGTGGATGAGGTAGGCCGTCCAGAGCGCGAGGGGCGCGACGACGAGCAGGCCGCGCAGGGCGACCTTGGCCCAGTCGCGGACGGTGTTGGTGGGCGGCTGTGCCAGCGCGACGCCGGAGAGGATGCAGGTTTCCTTGCCCAGACCGGTCAGGCCGAGGAGGAGCGCGGCGAGCCACGGGCGGCCCTTCTCCGCCAGCGCGACACCGCAGGCGATCAGGAGCAGGCCGGGGCCGTCGACGAGCGCGCCGCGGATGCTGAAGACCAGACCGAAGGAGAGCATGACGGCGGTCCAGCGCGCGACGTTGTCCCAGTTGTGCGGCGGCAGCCAGCGCAGGAGAAGCGCGCCGAGGAGCAGCCAGCAGAGCAGGTTCTGCAACGCGAAGGCCTCGAGCGTCCAGCGCGGCTGGCCGAGCCCGAGCGCCCAGGCCGTCCAGCAGAACAGGACGCGGCGGGCGCGGTAGGGGAGGTTGTCGATGGCGGGGTCGAGCCGCGGGTCCTTGAGGTTCGGCTCCACCGCGAGCTGCGCGTACCACTGGGAGTCGTAACCGTCCGACTCCGGCATGATGAAGACGGTCTTGCGGTCGACCTCGGCGAGGTAGCGCGCGGAATGGCGTTCGCCGAAGGTGAGCAGCGCGGAGAACCCCTTGCCCGGGATGTGAAAAGTGGAGACTCCGACGAAAAGCACGACGGCGGCGACCAACAGGAACAGCCAGCGGAAGCGGTCGGGATGCTTGAGATTCGGTCGGGTGAAATTCGGCACGGGAGAAGGGAAAATAGCCTTAGCCCGGAGGGGGAAACGCAAGATCATTCACCGGGTCGCGACAGCGGCGGTACGGACTCGTTCCTGCGCGGCGGTTGCGACGTGTTGCCGGTTTGGCCGGGCCGGGCGGGGACAGGCCCTCTGGCGGTCGTGGGGGGACGCCGTGCGGCGGCGGCGGGGGCGGATCGTTGCCGTCGCGCGCGACCGTGGCGGTCGGACTGCGGGCGTCAGGCCGGAGTGGGCGGGCGCAACTCGACGACGATGGCGGTGATGTTGTCGCGGGAAGACTCCTTGGCATCCTCGACAAGCCGTTTGGCGGGAGGTTCGTGGAGGCGGGCGGGGTCGGGTTCGCGGATGGCCTCCTCGATGCGGCGGTCCCAGAGTCCGTCGACCAGACCGTCGGTACAGAAGAGAAAACGGTCGCCGGGCTGCACGGCGACCGCACCGATGTGCGGATCCATGATCTGGTAACCGGCGCCGAGGGCCTGCTGGAGCGAGACGCGGCTGGGGTGGTTGCGGGCCTCGCGCTCGTTGATCTTGCCGGTGCGGCGCTGCCAGCCGACGTGGGTGTGGTCGTGCGTGACCTGGGTGAGGCCGCCGGTGGCCGGCAGGTAATAGATCCGGCTGTCGCCGACGTGCGCAAAATAGAGCCAGCCCGGGGTCAGCCAGCCCAGGCTGAGCGTCGCCCCCATGCCGGCGCACTCCTCGTAGCTGTAGCCCAGACGGAGCAGGTCGGAGTGGATCTGGGAGAACAGCTCACCGAGGATGTCGGAGAAGCCGGCGTTGAGACCTTGGGCGGAGGTGCGGAAGGTGCGCGCCATCAACCGGGTGATGCGATCGACGGCGATGCGGCTGGCGAACTCGCCGGCGTTGGCGCCGCCCATGCCGTCGCTGACGGCGAAGATGAAATCCGAGCGGGCGAGGGTTGATTCGCCGATCTTGCCGAGGTGGTGCACGCCATGGCCATCGATGGCGAGGGCGAGGAAGGCGTCCTCGTTGTTTTTGCGGATGCGGCCGCGATCGGTGATGCCGGACCAGTGGACGGAGAGCTGGTCGGAGTCGGTGGCGCTGTGGGAGGGGCCCATGGCGGAGTCGGGATGGCGTGGGCGCGGATCAGTAGTTGGGGTCACGCGGGGCGTCGGGCGGCGGCGGTGGCGGCGAGAGTTCGGGCGCGTGGAGGAGTTGGGCGAATTCGAAGTCGATCACGCAGAAGCGGCCTTCGCGGCGGTCGTAGGTGATGTTGCGCAGCACCGCATCCTGGTGGCGCACCCCGAAGGCGAGGAGGGAGTCGTAGATCTCGCGCATGCGGTCGGGGTTGAGGTGGTCGACGCGCTGGCCGCAGTTGGAGGTGACGATCTTGAGCTCGGCGGGGACGTGCTCGATGAGCTTGGGCACGAAGTCGCAACCGCGCTCGGCGAGGTGGCGGAGCACCCGGACTTCGTTCTCGAAGCGCTCGCGGGCGAGGTGGCCGCGGAAGGTCTTGTGCACGCGACCGTCGAAGCCGATGCGGACGAGGGCGCGGGCGGTGTCTTTTACTTGCTCCATGCGACGCCGTGAGGGTCGGCCGGAGAGGCGAGGGTTACAAGCATCGGATTTTGAGGCGGCAAAACCGCGAAGCGTGAAAGAATCCGAGTTTTTCCTTTTCACTGGCATGTGTGTTGCTCAGAACGGCCCGTTTTCAGACAACTCCGTCCGCAAGGAAGGAGGGGTCCCAAACCAAGTTTTCACTCCAACCACCGCACACCTCAAAATGGCCACCAAGTACAAACTGGAATACATCTGGCTCGACGGCTACACGCCGATGGCGAACCTGCGCAGCAAGACTCAGATCAAGGAGTTCGACAGCTTCCCGAAGGTCGAAGATCTCCCGCTCTGGGGCTTCGACGGCAGCTCGACCCGGCAGGCCGAAGGCAAGAGCTCGGATATCGTGCTCAAGCCCGTGGCGGTGTTTGCCGACCCGACCCGCAAGAACGGCGTCCTGGTGATGTGCGAGACCTATCTCCACACCGGCGAGGCTCATCCGTCCAACTCCCGCGCCACGATCCCGGATGATCCGGGCACTTGGTTCGGCTTCGAGCAGGAATACTTCTTCTATCAGGATGGTCGTCCCCTCGGTTTCCCTGAGGGCGGCTATCCGGCCCCGCAGGGTCCGTACTACACCGGCGTCGGCTACTCCAATGTCGGCGACGTCGCCCGCCAGATCGTCGAGGAGCACATCGACATCTGCTTGGATGCCGGCATCAACCTCGAAGGCATCAATGCCGAGGTCGCCAAGGGCCAGTGGGAATTCCAGATCTTCGGCAAGGGCTCCAAGAGCGCAGCCGACCAGATGTGGGTCGCCCGCTACATCCTGACCCGTCTCTGCGAGACCTACGGGATCGACGTCGAATGGCGCTGCAAGCCGATCCTCGGCGCGTTCAACGCCTCGCTCGACTGGAACGGCTCCGGCATGCACTCCAACTTCTCGACCACGTACATGCGCGAAGTCGGCGGCAAGGCCTACTTCGAGAAGCTCATGGCCGCGTTCGCCAAGAACATGGACGAGCACATCGCCG
>JAEXPG010000301.1 GCA_023447015.1 Verrucomicrobiota bacterium | reverse complement strand
GCTCCGGACGGAGCGCCGCCGTGGAGGTGTGCAGGGAACCCGTAGGGGAATCGCCGGACTGTCTCGGAAAGCGCTGGCGCCGTGGCGGCGGATTCGCACACTCCGCGCCGTGGCCGGAATACTCCTTATCGAAGATGATGCGTCAGCACGGCATCTGTTGCGCGTCCTGTTGGAGCGCGATGCGCACAATGTCTGGGAGGCGGGGTCTCCCGACGAAGGGTGGCAGGTGCTCGAGGCCTCGGCCACGCCGGATCTGGCGATCGTCGACCTGCGGCTCGGCGAGGCCAGCGGCATCGATCTCATGCGTCGACTGCGGGCTGATCCGGTCTGGGCGGCGCTGCCGGTGGTGCTCTGCAGCGCCACGCCGGACCGCGAGTCGGTGCTGAGCTCGGCGCAGCTCGGGGCGGCGGCGTTTCTCACGAAACCGTACGACGCGCAGCGCATCCGCGCCGCGGTGAGCAAGGCGCTCGCCACGAAGTGGACGCGGAAGCATTTCGAGGATCCGGTCACGGTCACGCGGCGGTTGAGCACCGATCGGGATCATCTGGCGCAGCTCGCGAAGGGCTTTTTCGCGGAACTCCAGACCGCCTTGCGTGTGGTCATCGAGACCGAGGAGGAGCGCAAGACCGCGCTGGTCCATCTCGTGGCGCTCCGGCGCACGGCGGCGGAGCTGGGGATGCATTCGATCGAGGTGGCGTTGTCCGAGTGGGAGAAGGCCGGTGCGGCGCAGGAGGCCTTGCCCGAGGTTTTGCGGCGCGCAGCGGTTCTGGCGCGTTTGTTCGGCGCGCTCGGCGTGTAGGGTCACCCGACGGGTCCCCCGCGGGCGCGGGAAAACCGCCTGCGGGGATCAAGTCCGCCTCCCACCGGCCGATTAGCTCCCGGTTCGGCAAGGCATCACGATGCGCCTCCGGTCCGGGGCGGCGCCTCGTTGTTGCGATCACCCACCTGTCGCCCGTCCAGCCATGAGGATCAACAACGACGTTCTGCAGCGGCTCGATGCCGTGGAGTTTCCCTCGCCGCCGATCCTGGTCGGGCGGCTGGCCCAGCTGCTCAGCAACGAGCGGACGACGGCGGCGGAGATCTCCGCCGCGGTGGAGATGGACGCAACCATGGCCGTGCGCGTGCTCCGGCTCGCGAACTCGGTCTCGCTCGGTGGTGCGGGCGACGTGGCGAGCATCACCGAGGCGGTGTTGCGCGTGGGCGTCGAGACGATCCGGGACATCGTCTTCGCGTTGTCGATGGTGGGCTCGTTGCGCCCGGT
This sequence comes from Verrucomicrobiota bacterium, assembly GCA_023447015.1. Lineage (GTDB taxonomy): Bacteria > Verrucomicrobiota > Verrucomicrobiia > Opitutales > Opitutaceae > CAJCBL01. The sequence continues at coordinate 4,549 of JAEXPG010000301.1, read as the reverse complement.
GAACTTCGAGTACCGCCCGTTCTGGCGGCATTCGCTCGCCGTCGCGCATACGGCGCGGGCGTTGCAGGGCCGGATGCCGGGGGGCGGCGCCGGCTTCCCCGAGGCGTACACCGCCGGGCTGTTGCACGACATCGGCATGCTGGTCTTCGACCGGGCACTGGGCTCGCGGTACAAGAAGGTGCTGGCGAAGGCGCGCACCGACCGGAGCCCGCTCCATCTGGTGGAGCGCGAGATGCTGGGGCTGGATCATGCGGAGGCCGGAGCGCGGATGCTGGCGGCCTGGGAGATGCCGGAGCGCCTGATCGACGCCGCGCGCTGGCACCACGAGCCGCAGAAATCGCAGAGTCCGGTGACGCAGCTTGCGCACCTGGCCGACCTGATCTGCAACACCCTCGGATTCCATCACGGCACGGGCTATCTGCCGCGGACCTTTGCCGATCCGGTCTGGCAGCAACTCGGGCTGGACGAGGCGGAGTTCCCGAAGGTGGCGGTCGATGTCCGCCGGGGAATCGAGCAGGTCGAGCGGGTCATCGCCGCGGCGTGAGGGCGGAGGATGCGGGCAGGGGGCGCCGGCCTCATTTTACGCTCATCCTTTCGACCAAACGGGCGATGTAGCGGGTGGATGTTTTCCCCGACCAACAGCGCCGACGTTTCCGAGCCCGGACCGGGCGCGGCCGGGCGGCCGGGTGGCGGCCGATCGCCGAGCAATCCCTGAAGCCATGAGCGTTCACGACGACGTGCTGCAGCAGCTCGAGACGCTGAGTTTTCCCACTCCGCCCGTGATCGTGGTGCGGCTGGTCCAGCTGCTCGCGAAGGAGAGCGTGACCGCCGAGGAGATCGCCGAGACGATGGCGCTCGACGCCGGCATGGCCGCGCGGGTGCTACACCTGGCCAACTCGGTGGCGCTTGGCGGCGGCACGCAGGTCGACTCGGTCCCCGAGGCGGTGCTGCGGGTCGGGGTCGACGGTGTGCGCGACATCGTGTTTGCGCTCGCGATGGTCGGGGCGATGCGGCCGGCGCATTTCGACTACAAGCCGTTCTGGCGGCATTCGTTGGCGGTGGCGTTCACCGCGCAGGCGCTCCAGATGCAGTCACTCAAACCGGGTACCCCATTTCCGGAGACGTACACCGCGGGTCTGTTGCATGATATCGGCATGCTCGTGCTCGATCGGGCGCTGGGGACCCGGTACCATGAGGTGATCGAGGCGGCGCGTGCGAGCGCTCGGCCGTTGGTCGAAGTCGAGCACGAGATGCTCGGCACCGATCATGCCCACACCGGCGGAAGGATGCTCCAGGTCTGGCGCTTCCCGCAGATCCTGATCGATGCCGTGAGCAACCATCATCGGCCTTGGGAGTCGGGCCAGGTTGTGACCCAACTCGTCCACCTCTCCGATTTCATCTGCAACCACCAGGGGATCCACCACGGCAGCGGCTATTTCCCCGAGAGCTGCGACTCGCGGGTCTGGGCCGAGCTGGAACTCGATCAGGGCGAGATGCCGAAGATCATCGCCAGCGTCCAGGGCGAGCTCGCCCGGGCGGAGGCGGTGCTGGCGGCGATGTGAGAGGGAGGGTGACTTATGGCGTCCGGCTCCGAATTTGTGAAGCGCCTCGACTCGGTGGACTTTCCCGCCGCCCCGGAGGTCGTGGTCCGGCTTTCGCGGATGTTGTCCGAGGAGTGGGTGACCGCGGAGCAGCTGGCCGAGGTGATGGCGCTGGATGCCGGCATCTCGGCGCGCGTGCTGCGGCTCGCCAACTCCGTCTATTTCCGCGGCCACGGCGTGCGTTCGATCGATGAGGCGGTCCTGCGCGTGGGCATCGACGGCGTGCGCGATGTCGTGTTCGCGTTGTCGCTCCTGCGGGCGTTCAAGCCGCTGCATCTCAACTACCACCTGTTCTGGCGCCATGGGCTGGCCGTCGCGCAGACGGTGCAGGTGCTGCAGCATCGCGCGCGGAACCTCCGCGCGCCGATCCCGGAGGCCTATGCCGCGGGACTGCTCCACGACATCGGCATGCTCGTGCTGGATCGGACGCTCGGTGCGGGCTACGGGAGCATTCTGGCGAACGCGCGGGAGCACTCCCGCCCGCTGCACGAGGTCGAGCGCGAGACGCTCGGCACCGACCACGCGGATGTGGGCGGACGGTTGCTCGAGGTCTGGCGCATGCCGGCGGTGCTCACCCAGGCGGTGAGCGGCCATCACGATCCGCTCGCCAACGACAACCCGGCCGTGCTGCTGGTGCATCTGGCGGATTTCGTGTGCAACCACCAGGCGGTGCATCACGGGACAGGATTCAAGCCGGAGTCCGCCGAAGCCGAGGTGTGGGACGAGTTGGGGATCACAACGGCCGAGCTGCCGGAGATCGTCACCGAGATGTACGCCGGCTTGGCCAAGGCCGACGCCATCCTCGCGGCGGCGAGCTGAACGGTTTTCCGAGCGAGCGGCGGGAGACACCGCGAACTCCCACAGTCTCGGAGGTGTTTTTGCCGCGCACCTCCGTGCCGGCCCGTGGCTGGAGGGGTGGGTCCGTTCGTGTCCTCGGCGCCGACAGCTCTCATCGGCCTCCTCACCGCCACGGCTGCACCGTGGGACGGGGATTCCGATGGCAGCGGAACCGTGTACCTGAGAAATGGAGGCGTTGGTCGGCGCGGTTGTGTCGCGGGTTCGCTTGGGCGCGGGAAGTCTGAATCGCGCTCCTACGCTCGCTCCAATCCGGCGCCCTCGAGGCAGCGCACGACGTAGGGGTCCAGTCCCTCGGGGATGATCCGGACCCACTTGGCACCGCCGTGGTGCGCGTCGACCTTGGGGCTGAGCCGGACCTGGGCGGCGATCGGGTAGAGGAAGAAGCACGCGTTGATCGAGTGCACGGCCACGCCTCCGGGACCGTCGGGAAAGATGGTCTCGGCGGTGTGGATGATCGGGCCCACGTGGCATCTCAGGCCGACCTCGTCGAGCGCCTTGCGGGCGGCGGTTTCGCGCATCGTCTCGCCCTTCCAGACCCGGCCGCCGGGGACCCACCATTGGCCCCGGGCCGGGGCGTCCTTGCGTTTCACCAGAAGCACCGCTCCGCGGTGCACGATCGCGACATCGACGCAGGCGATGGGCATCGACTCCAGGAACTGGCGGTAGGTGTCGGCGGGGATCCAGTGTTTCATCGGGGGCGAGCGCGGGCCGGTGCACGGCGACGCTGGCGGAGACGATGTTCGTGGTACACGTCTCCGCAATCTCATGGTTGGCGCGCTTGCGCCGGTCTGCGATCCCGGCCAGCCTCCGACTCGGCCGCTGTTTCCGGCGTCGGTTCATGTCAGTTCCGGCACGTCGGGAGCCGTTCTTCGGCGTGCCGTTTCCCGTTACACCCCAGCAATTGTCATCCCCCCAACCTGAACCACATGCCTGATCAACTCTCCGAAATCGGACTCATCGGCCTCGCGGTGATGGGTCAGAATCTCGCGCTCAACATCGCCGACCACGGCTTCCGCATCTCGGTGTACAACCGGACGACGGCCAAGACCGACGAGTTCGTCGCCGCCAACCCGAACACCCCCGGCGGCCTCGTCGGCTTCGCCGAGCTCACGGACTTCGTCGCCTCGCTGGCCAAGCCTGCGCGCATCGTGATCATGGTGCAGGCCGGCAAGGCCACCGACGCCGTGATCGACTCCCTCGTGCCGCTCCTCGCGCCGGGCGACATCATCGTCGACGGCGGCAACTCGAAGTGGACCGACACGATCCGCCGCGAGAAGGCTCTGCGCGAGGCGGGCTTCCGCTTCATCGGCAGCGGCGTTTCGGGGGGCGAGGAGGGGGCGCGTTTCGGTCCCGCGCTCATGCCCGGCGGCGACCCCGAGGCCTTCAAGTTCCTCGAGCCCGTCTGGAACGCCATCGCCGCGAAGGTTGATCGCAAGACGGGCCGCCCGCTCCTCGGCGCCGCGCCGGGCAAACCCGTCAAGGGCGGCGTGCCCTGCTCGACGTACATCGGGCCCGACGGGGCCGGCCACTATGTGAAGATGATCCACAACGGCATCGAGTACGGCGACATGCAGATGATCTGCGAAGCCTACGACCTGATGCGCGGCGTGCTCGGCATGAGCGCCCCGGAGATCGGCAAGGTCTTTGCCAAATGGAACAAGGGCGCGCTCGACAGCTTCCTGGTCGAGATCACCGCCGACATCCTCCAGCAGGCCGATCCGGTCACGAAGAAGCCGTTCGTCGACGTCGTCCTGGATACGGCAGGCCAGAAGGGCACCGGCAAGTGGACCAGCGTGAGCGCCCTCGACATGGGCGTGCCCGCCCCGACGATCGCCGAGGCCGTGTTCTCCCGCTGCATCTCCGCGGTGAAGGAGGAGCGCGTGGCGGCTTCGAAGATCCTGAAGGGCCCGAAGACCAAGTTCAAAGGCTCGAAGAGCGCCTTCCTCAAGGCGATCCACGACGCACTCTACTGCTCGAAGATCTGCTCGTACGCGCAGGGCTTCCAGCTCATGCGCCAGGCGCAGATCGAGTACAACTGGAAGCTCAACTTCGGCCAGATCGCCCAGATCTGGCGCGGTGGTTGTATCATC
>JAEXPG010000259.1 GCA_023447015.1 Verrucomicrobiota bacterium | reverse complement strand
GTACTGGACCCAGCCCTTGTAGTTCGCGAGGTCCTGGTTGTCCGCCGGGGTGTTGGTGCCGGCTTGGCGCAACGCATCGAAGGCCTCGGTCGGGGTGTTGTCGAAGATCAGCGCTGTCGCGCTGACCGGCGAACGATTCCCCTGGATGTTGGCGAGGTTGATCCCCGCGGCGGTGGTGGCCTGCGCCAGGCTGTAGTCGCTCAGATAGTCGAAGACGATCAGATCGCGCACCGACTGGCCGACCGACTCCTCGCGAGCCGGAGCGTACGAATCACCCAGGTACCAGCGATTCCAGTTGGCGCCAGTGGTCCGGTTCTCCTGCTCGGTGTACAAGCCGGTGAAGGTGTGCTTGCCGAGGATCTTGGTGAGCGTCGACTTCTTGTCCATGAAGTCGGAGAAGTCGAGGGTCGCGAACCCGGTCGCACGCAGGACCTCGCGCTTGCGCTCGGTCCAGTTCGCACCGGCGCTGCCGCCGCCCGCCACGACCATCGGCTTGCCGAAGTTCGGGTTGGCCGAACCGTCCGCCAACGTGCTCATGACATCGACGGTGACGCTCGCAGCATCATTCGAGAGATAGCGCCGCTGGCCCCACTTCGTGTCCTGATTGTCGTAGACGAGCTCGATACCGACCTTGTTGTTGAAGAAGGTCTGCTCGAGCGCGACGTTGTAGGCATCGAACTCCGTCCACTCGCGCTTGGTCTCGCCGTCGATCAGCTTGTTGTAGAAATCGAAGATCGAGGGATCGGTGAGCGACTTCGCCTTGAACGGATTGAGGAGATAGCCCGGAAGCCGGGCGTTCGAGGCGTAGATGTTGTACGAGACGATGCCCCGGGTGATCTGCCCGAGCGGATAGGTCCCGTTCGAGTCCGGCCACTGGCGCGGCGACGACTGGTAGGCAAGCCCCTGGCCGCCCGCCGGAGTCCACGCAACGACGATGCCGTCATAGACGCGGTTGCCGGCCGAGCCGAGCCACGGCTGATAGCGGTCGACATTGGCGTTGTTCGAGGCACCGGCCGTCGCGCTCGTCGCCAGGCTCGTCGCATCGGTCTTGTCGACGTAGCGCTGGTCGTAGCCGGCCTGGTTCATGAAGGCGAACCAAGGGGTGATGTTGTCGATCGGCGGCGTGCTCCGCGGGGCGTTGCCGCGGATCTTGCCGGTCTCGTAGTTCGCACGGAGGCTGGTGCGGGCGGTGTCCGTCTTGAGGAACTTCGGGTCCCAACGGAAGGCGCCGTAGATGCGCCGGTCGAGCTTGTAGGCGGGATCCTGCTTGTACTTGGTGTCGTCGCGAACCAGCGCGAGCCGGACCGCCAACTCGTCGTCGAGCAGAACGCGGTTGAAGTCACCGCTGATGCGGTTGGTGCCATAGCTCCCGAGCACCCCCTCCACCTTGTTGGTGTTGGTGAAGGCGGCGCCGTTGGAGCTGCTGTTCACGATACCGGCCGGACTGCCGATACCGAACAGGATCGCGTTCGGGCCGCGCTGCAGGTCGACGCGCGCCACGTTGTAGGCATCCCACGGAATGTCGGAGAGGAAGAAGTCGCGGGTGTTGTCGGCGTTGACCAGACCACGCACGCGGGTGTTCGCCACCGGGCTGTTCATCTGCGAGGTATCGACGATGCCGCCATCGCCGCCGCCGGCGAACGAACCGCCCTGGCCGGCGACTTCGGTGCTGGTAGTGTAGACAAGGAGGTCCTCGGCCTTGCGGGAACCGGTGTCCGACATGAACTGTTCGGTCACCACCGAGATGGCGGAGCCGACGTCGGCGAGGCTGGTCTTGATGCGGGTGCCCGCCAGCGTGCTCGTCGCACGGTAGCCTTTGTCCTCCGCCGCCGAGACGACGAAGGGCGACAGGACAACGACTTCTTCCTCACTTGCGGCCGGTTTGGCGGCCGGCTCGGCGGCCGGAGCGGCTTGACCGAGGGATCTCGGTGCAACCGCGATGGACAATACAGCTGCGGCGACATACGCGCCTGCCGTAATCGATTTACGGGTCATAGGGTCCGTTCTCTTTTGTTTGGGGGGTTAGTGCTAAGATTCCATCGCATCGGCAGATGGAATCGCGGCCGAGGATAGCGACAGGGTTCGAGCCGTGGTATGAGTTATATTTCTCCCATATTAACATCCCTTGGCTGTATCCACGACAGAGCACACCGCAGACATCTCCAATACCGATAAATCAACTGCGGCCACCGAGCTCCCTCTTCCTACTCTCTCAAGAGAATGCCGGGGCAGTCCGCCACCGTTCACTCGGCATCCTCCATACCCCGGACCGCAAACGGGCCCCAGTTTGACCCGGCCGGTGCAGGGTGGGCATTGGGCTGCCCCAGCGATCCCGCGCGGGCACGAGTTCCAGACACCGAGTTTCCGTGCCCCGAACACACTGCGAGATCGAGCACGCCCAAGGGCCCCCCATGGGCGCCTTCGCTGAACGGTTGGCGGCGGCGCACCCTCCGGCCAGGACACCGCGCGACGTCCTGACGCCAGCACCCGCCACGTGCGATACTCGTGGCGCGAGTCCGACACCTCCCACCCCCAATCATCACGGTACACCGGCGCGATCGCACAATTGGGTCCTGCAGGATGTGCCAGGGCGCCCCCCCGCATACAGGAACCGGAACATGTCGCCCCCTTCGAGCGGAACCGGACAGCCGCGACCCCTTCCGCTTTTCCCTTTCCCCGGGCCTCAGCGCTGTTTTCAATCCCGGCTCCGATGGATACCGATCTCGCCGTCACCGTTCGCCAGCTCGCCGAAGCCGCCCGCGCCGCCTCGTTGCGACTGGCCGTCGCCTCGACCGAGGCGAAGAACCGCGCGCTCCTTGCGCTCGCCGAAAAGATCGAATCGTCCATCCCGGCGCTCGTCGCCGCCAACGCCAAGGACCTCGAGGCCGGCCGCGCCGCCGGGCTATCCTCGGCCATGCTCGACCGCCTCACGCTCAACGACACGCGCATCCGCCAGATGGCCCAGGGCGTCCGCGAGATCGTCGCCCTCCCCGATCCTATCGGCGCCGAGCTTGAGCGCACGCTGCGCCCCAACGGCCTGGTCATCCGCAAGGTCCGCGTGCCCATTGGCGTGATCGGCATCATCTACGAGTCGCGCCCCAACGTGACGATCGACTGCGCCGCGCTCTGCCTGAAATCCGGCAACGCCACCATCCTGCGCGGGGGCAAGGAGGCCTTCCACAGCAACACCGCGCTGGCCGCGCTCATCGCCGACGCGCTCGCCTCCGCCGGCCTGCCCGCCACCGCCGTGCAGCTCATCCCCACCACCGACCGCGCCGCGCTCAACACCCTTCTCAAGCTCAACGACCTCGTCCACTGCATCATCCCCCGCGGCGGCGAGGCGCTCATCCGCTTCGTCGCGGAGAACTCCACCATCCCGGTCATCAAGCACTACAAGGGCGTGTGCTTCGTCTACGTCGACCGCGCCGCCGATCTCGCGATGGCCGAGCCCATCCTCGTCAACGCCAAGGTCCAGCGCCCCAGCGCGTGCAACGCCGCCGAGCAGCTCCTCGTCCACCGCGACCTCGCCGCCACCGCCCTGCCCCGCCTCGCGAAGGCGCTCCAGGCCGCACGCCCCGGCGGAGTGGAGCTGCGCTGCGACGCCGCCAGTGCCACGCTCCTCGCCGCCGCCGGCGTGCCGCACAAGCCCGCCACCGCGGAGGACTTCCGCACCGAGTTCCTCGACTACATCCTCGCCGTCCGCGTCGTCGACTCGCTCGAGGAGGCGATCGCCACGATCAACCGCGACAGCTCCAACCACAGCGACGCCATCGTCACCGCCGACACGGAGGCCGCCCGCCGCTTCCAGGGCGAAGTCGACTCGGCCACGGTCTACTGGAACGCGAGCCCGAGGTTCACCGACGGCTTCGAGTTCGGCCTCGGCGCCGAGATCGGCATCTCCACCGACCGCCTGCACGCCCGCGGCCCGATGGGGCTGGCCGAGCTGTGCAGCTACAAGTTCGTCATCGACGGCACCGGCCAGGTGCGCCGCTGAGCCTTCCGCACCGCGCAGCAACGGAAGACGGGCATGGACTGGAGGATACCACTTATCGGGATGGCAATCGGGTTCGGCATGTCCGTCCCGGTCGGCCCGGTCGGCCTGCTGGTCTTCCGGCGCTCGCTCCTGCACCACGCCCGCGCCGGCATCGTCACCGGCTTGGGCGCGGCCCTCGCCGACGCCCTGCTCTGCTCCATCCTCGCCTTCGGCATCTCGTCCGTCTCCGACTTCTTCGCCAACCACACCCGCCTGCTCGAGAACGTCGGCGGCTTCGTGCTGCTCCTGGTCGGCTATCTGGTGTGGCGCACCTCGCCCCCCCGCGAGATGCCCAAGACGCCGACGGCCCGCCCCGGTTGGTTCGGCGCGTTCTCCACCGCCCTGCTGATCACCATCGGCAACCCGATGACGCTCGTCGGCGCCGGGGCCATCTTCGCCGGCTTCGCCGTCGCGGCCCGGCTCGCCAACCACTTCGACGCGCTCCTGCTCGTCCTCGGCATCTTCTGCGGATCCACGCTGTGGTGGCTGATCCTGAGTTCCATCGCCAGCCAGCTGCGCGACAAGGCCAGCGGCTACTGGATGCGCCGCATCAACCAGGGCTGCGGCATCGTCATTGCCGTCTTCGGCCTCGTGCAGATCGCCCGCTTGGCCCTCGCGGCCTTCCGCGCCTAGGGTGTGTCTCAAATTCCCGCGTGGCGTTGCAGGGGGGCGCTGCGCGTGGCAAACGGAGGCCCAGACTCCACGAGGGCCGCCACACCACGAAACTCCGCATACACGCCCAGTTGATTGCGCGACACCCGACCAGCCCACGCCCCGCCCGCCACCACCGCACGGCCCGCCTCCTGCATTGACCGCCACCGCCGTCGCCGGTTTTATCCCGCACAATGCACAATTCGCCCGCCCACTCCGGTGTGAAATACAAACGCGTCGTCCTGAAGCTCAGCGGCGAGGTGCTCCGCGGCAAGAAGGCCGGCGGTGCCCCGATCGACGCCGAGACACTCGAGCAGATCTGTCGCCAGGTGAAGGAAGTCCACGAAATGGGCGTCCAAGTCTGCGTCGTCATCGGCGGCGGCAACATCTTCCGCGGGCTCCAGGGCGAGAAGCGCGGCGTCGACCGCACCACCGGCGACTACATGGGCATGCTCGCCACCGTCATCAACGGCCTGGCCATCATGGACTGCCTCGAGGGCCTCGGCGTGAAGGTGCGCGTCCAGAGTTCCATTCCGATGAACCAGGTCGCCGAGCCGTTCATCCTCCGCCGCGCCACCCGCCACCTCGAGAAGGGCCGCGTCGTCGTCTTCGTCGCCGGCACCGGCAACCCCTACTTCTCGACCGACACCTCCGCCGCCCTGCGCGCCAGCGAGGTCGGCGCCGACATCGTGATGAAGGCCACCAAGGTCGACGGCATCTACGACAAGGACCCGATGAAGTTCCCCGACGCCGTGCGCTACGACGAGATCAAGTACGTCGACGCCTTGCGCCAGCGCCTCAACGTCATGGACGCCACCGCCTTCTCCCTCTGCCAGGAGAACAACATCCCGATCCTCGTGTTCAACCTCAACGACGCCGGCGCCATCCGCCGAGCCCTCATGGGCGAGAAGGTCGGCACCCTCGTCCACGCCTGAGCCCATAGGCCGGGGACGCCGCCGCGCTCCCTCGCCCCAACCCAATCCTTTTCCCTCCACTCAACCCCGTCCAAAACTCGTCATGGCCGATCACCCGCTCACCAAAGACTGCATCGCCAAGATGCAGAAGAACCTCGATCACACCGTCCACGAACTCGGCGGCATCAACACCGGCAAGGCCAGCCCCGCCATGGTCGAGGGCATCACGGTCGAGGCCTACGGCAGCACCATGCGCCTGAAGGAGTGCGCCGCCATCCACACCCCGGACCCGCGCATGATCTCCGTGCAGCCCTGGGACAAGTCGCTGCTCAAGCCCATCGAGAAGGCCATCCAGATGGCCAACATCGGCATCAACCCCGTCATCGACGGCCCCTCCGTCCGCCTCCCGCTCCCCGAGATGAGCAAGGAGCGCCGCCAGGATCTCACCAAGGTCGCGCACCGCCTCGCCGAGGAAGGCCGCGTCGCCATCCGCAACACCCGCCGCGACGGCGTCGACGCCGTCAAGAAGGCGCTCAAGGACGGCAAGGTGTCCGAGGACGACGCCAAGAAGCTCGAAAAGGACATCCAGACCCACACCGACGCCCTCATCAAACAGATCGGCGACCACCTCGCCAAGAAGGAGCAGGAACTGCTCAAGGTCTGAGCAAGACCGCAACGCAGACGGTCGAAGGCCGAACACTTCCGAACGGCAATCGGTTCAACAATTCGAGGGCCTGACTTGGGTCAGGCCCTTTTCTCATCCCGCCTGGAGGTACTATCTGGACCAACCATGAGCACGCAGATCGTCGGAAACGTCGGTCTCTATTTCGTCTGCTACGAACTCTCCAAGCGCGGATGGAATGTCATGCCGACCGCCCGTAACGCCCGGGGAATCGACGTGGTGGCATACGGAGTCTCCGCCTCTCGTTACCTCGGGATTCAAGTCAAGGCGCTCAGCAGAAAGAACGCCGTCCCGCTTGGCGAAACACTGGAACGAGTCATGGGCGACTTCTGGGTTGTCATCGCCAATCTCGAAACGCAACCAGCCGTCTTCGTCATGACGCCCGCCGAGGTGCGCGCACGGGCACACCGGACCGTGAAGGCCGGGCGGTCCGCTTTCTGGCTCGAACCGAAGGACTACTTCATTCCGGAGTTCGCCGAAAAATGGGCCCGGTTGGGCGATCCGGGCATGACCTGATATCGGATTCCCTCGGTGCCCCGATTTCGCCTTCCCCGCTCCGCCCGCTGCGTTCTACGTTCTATCACCGCCATGCCCTCCTCCCTCCTCTCCCGCCCGCCACGTCGCGTCGTCGTCAAGCTCGGCATCGGGGTCATCACCTCCGGCATCGGCCAGCTGAACGAGCCGCGCCTCGCCGCCCTCGCCGCCCAGATCGCCGCCCTGCGCGTGCAGGGCACCGAGGTCATCGTGGTGAGCTCCGGCGCCGGCGGACTGGGCATGGGCCGCCTCGGGCTCAGGAAGAAGCCCAAGGAGATCTCCAAGAAACAGGCCTGCGCCGCCGTCGGCCAGAGCCTGCTCATGCAGACCTGGCAGCGCGCCTTCGATCCGCAGCAGCTCACCGCCGCGCAGGTGCTCCTCACCCACGAGGACCTCCGGGTGCGCAGCCGCCACCTCGGGGTGAAGGCCACCCTGCGCGAGCTCATCGCCTACGACACCGTCCCGGTCATCAACGAGAACGACACCGTCAGCGCCGCCGAGATCAAGGTGGGCGACAACGACACGCTCTCCGCCATGGTCGCCAGCCTCGTCGAGGCCGACTACCTCGTCATCCTCTCCACCGCCCCCGGCCTGATCGACATGAAGGGCACCGGCCAGATCGTGCCCGTCGTCGAAAAGATCACACCGGCGATCGAGGCCATGGCCGGCGGCACCACCAGCGAGACCGCCACCGGCGGCATGATCACCAAGATCACCGCGGCCAAGCTCGCCACGCGCTCCGGCTGCGG
>JAEXPG010000654.1 GCA_023447015.1 Verrucomicrobiota bacterium | reverse complement strand
CGCTGGCCGAGGCCGAGACCGCCGCGACCTGGCTGTGGGACGCCGCCTCGGTGCGCGCCCGCTTCGAGAACGTCGGCTGCGTGTACCCGCAACAGGCCGCGGCGATCGGACTGGTCGGCCCCGCGGCGCGCGCCAGCGGCCTCGTGCGCGACGTTCGTTACGATCATCCCGCCGGCTGGCACCGTTTTGCGCAGGCGCCGGTGGCCGTGTGGTCGGGCGGCGACGTGCTCGCCCGCGCCCGCGTGCGCTGGCTGGAGATCCAGCGCTCGGGCCAGTTTCTCCGCGAGCAACTGGCGTCACCGCCGGAGGGCGACGTCCGCGAACCGCTCGCGCCGGCCGCGCCGGACACGCTCGCCGTGGCGCTGGTTGAAGGCTGGCGCGGCGAGGTCTGCCACGTGGCGCTGACGGATGAGGCCGGCCGTTTCCGCCGCTACAAGGTGGTCGATCCGTCGTTCCACAACTGGACCGGCCTCGCGCTCGCCCTGCGCAACCAGGCGATCTCTGACTTCCCGATCAACAACAAGAGCTTCAACCTCTCGTACTGCGGCTTCGACCTGTGAGGGGCGAAGTGGACGACGAGGACGGAAGACGGATAACGGACGACAGAAGACGGACCAGAACCAGAAACCGACAGAAGGAAACGAAGAGAACGAAGACTCAGAATGAAGAAGGCACGCACACCAGTGGTGACGCAGGAGCTCTGCACGAGGAGCTTGGGCCTGCTCGTGATGGTGCTCGCGGTGTGTTTTGCCGGGTGTCAGACAAAGACTAGGCCGCAAGGGCCCACTGCAAATGTCTACGCGGATGAGATCCGTCGATTGGACTCTGTTGACGCCAATGCGGAGGTCGAAGCCCGGACGAAACTAGGGAACTGGCGATTCCTTGCCTGGTATGCCGATGAGCCCGAGGCGCTGACGGTTCCTGGGCTCACATCAGCAGAAGGCAAGGACTTGATCGATTCCGGTCTCTTCGAAACCGAAGTCTATTTTGATCAGCGGACACTCTACGTTTTCCAGTTCGAAGGGGATCCGAAGCCATGGATCGATGCGAAGTGGCGCCACGCGGAAAAGATGAATCGGGTGTTGGTGAGAAAGATCCGACAAACTGGCCGAATCAGCGGCCAGATCACCGGCCCGGCCCCATCCCCGCAGCCCGCGAACAAGTGATGAGATGCACCCAACCTTCGTTCTCTTCGTTGCCTTCTGTCGCCTCCGATTGTCCGAAACGCTGAACCACCCCCGCCAGGTTTGTCCTCGATACCATCACCCACCGGTTGAAGCGCGGCTGCGAGACGATGGCGTACCCGGATGGGCCGGCGCCGGCGCTGCCGGACCGGCACGGCGGGGCGTTGCGCGTCGACGCCGCGAAGTGCGCCGACGGCTGCACGGCGTGTCTGCCCGTGTGCCCGACGGAGGCGATCATGCGGCCCTCCTTCGCCAAAGCTACGGAGGGCGCAGCCCGCAAGGAAGTGCGTTTGGATCTCGGGCGTTGCCTGTTCTGCGCGGAGTGCGTGGCGGCGTGTCCGTCGCACGCGATCGTGCAGACCCGCGACCACCGGATGGCGGTGCGGCGGCGTGAGGATCTCGTGCTCGGCGCGCCGGGGCAGGAGGAGCTGCGGCTCGCGGCGGCGCTCGACGACAAGTTGCGCAGACTGCTCGGCCGCTCGCTGCGGCTGCGGCAGGTGAGCGCGGGCGGCTGCAACGCCTGCGAGGCGGACACCAACGTGCTCGGCACCATCGGCTGGGACCTCTCGCGTTTCGGCATCCAGTTCGTGGCGTCGCCGAGACACGCTGACGGTATCTTGATCACCGGTCCGGTTTCGAAGGGCATGGAGCTCGCGCTGAAGAAGACCTGGGACGCCGTACCCGGCCCGAAGATCGCCATCGCCGTGGGCGCGTGCGCGATCTCCGGTGGCCCGTTCGTCGGCCACGAGGAGCATTGCGGAGGCGCGGACGGCGTGGTGCCGATCGATCTGTTCGTCCCCGGCTGCCCGCCGCACCCGCTCACGATCCTCGACGGCCTGCTGCGCGTGCTCGGCCGCCTCGCGGGCAAATCCGCCGGCAATGCGCCGAGCGGGAAGGTGGCTAAAGGATGATCGTCACGTAGCGGAAGCGCTTCGTTTCCGCATGGAGTGGCTCGAGCGAGGGGCTGGCTACGTAGGGGCGGGAGCCACGGAGTCTGCAGTCCGGGCGCCTCGGCAAGGCTGGTTCTTCGGGAATCGTGGACGACGCTCTCGAGCGTTTCTGTGAACGGGCCCGGCCGGTGCGCCGCCTCCGGCGACGGCGAGCCTGATCCCGGTCTGTCGCTCCCGCCTGGCGCCGAAGCACGTCCGTCTTCGTGACGAGCCGTCCTGTTTCCCAGCCACGGCTTGGCTGGTGTATGTGGCCCGAGAAGGCCGAGCCGTTGCGGATGAGCCGGATTCATGACGCGACGGCCGGAGCAAGATTTCCGCGCACCCGGATTGCCAGTCGGAGCGCGGGCTGTTTCGCTCCGGGACCGATGGACTGGTCGCGCCTTGTTCCCTTCGCCGTGGTCGGCGCCGTTGTGGCGCTGTCCGGGTGCGGGCCTGCCCAATCC
>JAEXPG010000454.1 GCA_023447015.1 Verrucomicrobiota bacterium | reverse complement strand
GGCCGGCGACACCTCCGCCCCGGTCGGAACCTCCGCCAGCTACACCACCGACACCCTGAGCGCCAACACCACTTACTGGGTACGCGTGGGCAACAACCTGCCCTCCTCCTACGACAAGAGCAGCACCGCCGCGACCGTCCGCGTCGTCACCTCGCTCACCGGCAACGGTCCGCTGTCCACCACCGTCGGCACCGCCTTCGCCACCGCGCCGGCCTTCACCGCCCGCGACTCCGCCGGCGCCGCCGTCGCCGGCATCACGGTCACGTTCTCCGCCCCCGCCGCCACCACCTCCGCCCGCTGGAGTGCGCAGTCCACCGCCTCCGCGGCGACCAACGCCTCCGGGCTCGCACAGACCGGGACGCTCACCGCCACCACCGCGGCCGGCTCCTACTCGATCACCGGCAGTTTCGGCAGCGTCACCGCCACGATCGCCGCCACCAACCTCCCCGGGGCGCCGACCTCCCTGGTCGCGCTTGCCGGCGACAGCCAGACCGCCTTCCCGGGCACGGGCTTCGCCACCTCGTTGCAGGCGAAGCTCACCGACACCTACGGCAACCCGGTGCCGGGCCGATCCGTCACCTTTTCGGCCCCGGTGAGCGGCGCCGCCGCGACCTTCGCCCCCGGCGCCACCGCCACCACCGACACCACCGGCGTCGTCTCCGTGTCCGCCACCGCCAACCTCATCTCCGGCGCCTATCAGGCCTCCGCCAACATCAGCCCGGCCCTCGCTTCGCCCGCGGTCTTCAACCTCGCCAACTACACGCGGCTGGACAACTGGCGCCTCCTCCACTTCGGCAGCACCGCCAACTCCGGCACCGGCGCCGACTCCGCGATGCCCTTCGGCGATGGCGTCGCCAACCTGCTGAAGTTCGCCTTCAACATGAACGCCAACGGTCCGGACACCTCGGTGATGACCGACACCGGCTCCGGTGGCCTGCCGCTCGTGTCGACCACGGCCGACGGCCGGCTCACGATCACCTTTGTGCGCCGCCCCTCCGGCACCTCCGCCGGCGTCACCTACTCGGTGCAGTTCAGCGACGATCTCGCGACCTGGGCGGCCAACCCGGCCGCGACCACAAGCACCCCTGTCGCCCTCGGAGCCGAGTTCGAGCGCGTGGTCGTCACCGACAGCGTCGTCCCCGCCTCGGCCACGCGCCGTTTCGTTCGCGTCCTGGTCACGAATCCCTGACCACCACGCGCCGCCGCTGCGGGCCGGATCCACACCGAGGCACGGGTTCTCCAACCCGTGCCTTTTTCGTCTGTGGTGCGTCGCCCCGACCACTGGACGCAGGCACGAGTCCGCCTAACGTTTCCGCCATGAGCACCAACGTCCAAGCCGTCATCAACGCCGCGGCCGACGAGGCCGACAGCCTGCTGGAAGGTGTGGCGACCCCCGCCGACGCCAAACCGATCCTGCAGGAGTGGCTTGCCGACAATCATCCGAAACTCCCGAAAGCCGAACGCCAGCAGGTCGTGCTCGGCGTCCTCGCGCTGCTGGAGCAAGAGGGGTTCTTCGAGGCGTCGGAGCCGGGGGACCTGATCGACGATCGGGAGCTGGGCGAGCCGGACGAGTAGCCGCCGGTGTTCCGCCGCGGTGGCGGAATTTGCCTCGATCCGTGCCCGCAGCCCACGCCGCGCACGCGTGGCCGTCGCCTCGGCACACAGGCCAATCCGAGGTCTTGCCCCCGCCGGTGTATCCGCATTTGATCCCGGCGACGGCAGGCGCAGCCGCCCGCAACCGCCCCTCACCCTCATCACCGGACGAACGCCACCATGAAACGGATCATTCGCATCATCGGCTTCGCCCTTGCGCTCCTCCTGCTCTTCCTCTTCGCCGTCGTCTTCACCAACGGTTGGCTGCGCCGGCAGAACGAACAGCTGCTGCGCGACACGGTGAAGGCGCGGGGTGGGCAACTCCGCGAGATCCTCGAACTCGCCAACCCCGGCCCTCCGCCCTGGTCCGAGGATTTCACTCGGCGCCTCGGCCATGCCCTGGACGCCGAAATCATCTTCGCCGGAACCGAACCTCCGGTGTCCCGCCCAACCGCCGCGCCCGCTGCGTCCAACTGGCGGTTCGACCACGTCCTCCGCAATGCCGAGGGAAATACGATCGGTAGCGTCCAGATCCGCCTCGCGCCGCCGCCGACCGTCCGGGCGATGGCCATGCTCCAGCGCATCAGCGCCCTGCTGCTCTCGCTCGCCTTGCTGCTGCTGCTGACCCTGGTCCTGCTCGTCATCATCGACCGGCGCATGCTCGGCACCGATGTCGGCGACACCGAGCTCCCCCGGTCGGGCTCCCCCGAGGAATACGGCGTGCTCAGTCATCTCGCCGAACGCTCGGCCCGCCAATCCGCCGAACTCGAGCAGGAGCGCGAGGAACGCCAGCGCGCCGAAGCCGACGCGCACCTCAAGCAGATCCTCCTGAACCGCGCCCTCCAGGAGAAGATCGACATGGGCCGCGACCTGCACGACGGGCTCATCCAATCGCTCTACGCCACCGGACTGACGATCCAGGCCGGCCGCAAGGCCCTCGACCAGGACCCCGCAGGCGCCCGCAGCCAGATCGACACCGCGCTGCAGACCCTCAACGCCGCCATCCGCGAAGTCCGCACCTACATCTCCGGCCTCGGCCCCGACCAGCTCCGTCAGCGCAGCTTCGGCGACTCCGTGCGCGCCATCGCCGCCAACCTCGCCGCCACCGGCGAGACCAGCACCGACATCCGGATCGACGAGGACGCCGCCCACCACCTGTCCGCCGAGCAGATCACCGACCTGCTGCAGATCATCCGCGAAGCGCTCAGCAACGGCATCCGCCACGGCCACGCCAAGGAGGTCGCCGTCCGCCTCCACCGCAACGGTTCCGAGCTCTGCCTCCTCGTCCACGACAACGGCCGGGGTTTCGACCCGCGGCAGGTCGCCCGTGGTCATGGGCTCGACAACATGCAGGCGCGAGCCGATCGTCTCCACGCCCAGATGCGCTTCCAGAGCGACCCCGGACAAGGCACCAGACTGGTGCTGACGTTCTCCGCTCCCCTTTCCGCCGCCCGCCCATGACCACATCCACCGCCGCCCTTCGCATCGCCATCGTCGACGACAGCCAGGTCGTCCGCATGGGCCTCAAGGCCCTCCTCGCCACCGAGCGCGGCATCACGCTCGTCGGCGAAGCCGGCAAGGTCGCCGAGGCGATCTCCATGGCCGCCAACACCCGGCCCGACATCATCCTGCTCGACATCCGCCTGCCCGACGGCACCGGCTTCGACGCCTGCCGCCGGATCATCCAGGGGAACCCGCAGACCCGCGTGCTCTTCCTGACGTCCGTCATCGATGACCAGCTCATCAACGACGCCATCCGCTGCGGCGGCCACGGCTACCTGCTCAAGGAGGTCGGCGCCGACGACCTCGTGCAGGCGATCTTCGATGTCGCCGCCGGCAAATCGGTCCTTGATCCGCAGGCCACCGCCCGCGTCCTCCAGCTCATGCGCCATCGCGGCGGCGTCGCCGACGATCCGGTCTCCTCCCTGTCCCCCCAGGAACGCCGGGTGCTCGCCTTCATCGCGGAGGGAAAGACGAACAAGGAGGTCGGCAACGAGCTCGGCCTCACCGAGAAGACGGTGAAGAACTATCTGGCGAACATCTTCGGGAAGCTGAACGTCACCCGCCGCTCCCAAGCAGTCGCCCTCTTCGTTTCCGCCAAGAGCAACGGCATCTGACCCCACCCGCCTCGGCGATCCGGCAACCGCCTTTTCGCGGGTGCACGCTCCGCTCGTGTTCGCCGGCGGGAAAAAAACACCGGCGCGAAAAACTCTGCAAATTCGTGCTTGTCACCCGGCGGCCTGATCATTGTCTTCACGCCTCCTTCACGCGCCCGTAGCTCAATTGGATAGAGCATCTGACTACGGATCAGAAGGTTTGGGGTTCGACTCCCTACGGGCGCGCCACTTTGAAGCCTCCGAGGTCCAACGACTTCGGAGGCTTCTTTGTTTTCCGGGTGCGGCGCGAGAAAACCCGCAGGAGCGCGCTGAACCTGGAAGCGCCAGTTCGGACAGGTCTCAGCGGCAGCGGAGAATCAGGAGCAGACCATTCGCCACTCGGCAGAACCGAACCTGCAGCAGGGGGAACTTGGGAACCGCAGTCTGCTCCGGCTTGCTGCACGCGCCCACCACTTCACAGTCCGACCGCCAATGCCGGTGGCCAGCACCGAGCCCCCCGACTCGATCGACGGCTCGGGACCGTGGTTCCCGCGGAGTCCAACCGGACCAGGGCGCAGTCGCGCATTGCCATGGACCCTCCGATACGCAGCGCCGCCGGGACGTACAACCATCCGGCGACACCCGGAGGTTGTTCTTGTGCGCCTCCGTCGCGGGTTCATGGCCATGGGACCGGTTCCAACCGCAGCACAGTACGCCAGCTCTGCAAAGCAGACGCCCCCCCGGCTGGCG
>JAEXPG010000648.1 GCA_023447015.1 Verrucomicrobiota bacterium | reverse complement strand
TACCGGAGATCATCGCCGCGGTCGAATGGGCGCTGGCCCGCCTCAAGAACAGCGACGCCCTCGCCCGCGGCGACGCCCCGCTCTCCCTCGCCGACATCGCTGCCGGAACCCCCGAAGGCCAGGCACTCCTCGCCGCCGCCAAGCAGATCCTCACCGCCCTCGGCAAGCCCGACGCCACATCCATCACCGTCTCCGACGTCGCCGACACGGCGAAAATCTTCGCCCAGACCCGCTTCAACGGCGACGGCATCGTCCCGGCCGAAGCCGCCGCCGATGCCGCCACCAAACAGGCCATCGCCGACATCATCGCGACCGTCGGGAGCAAGCCCGACCGCTCGGGTTTGGCCGGCATCGACAGCGAGCTCGCCGCCAAATTCTTCGCCGAGGCTCAGGCGATCACCGACTGGCAGACCAAGGCCGACCAGTCCACCGGCACGCCCGCCAGAATCCAGTTTCTCGGGGAGAAGACCTCCGCGGCCTTCGCCACCCTCCAGGCGGTGCGGGCCAAGATCGACGACTTCTTCAACCGCTGCCATCTCGCCGCCTTCGACCACCGCGCCGGCACCTACCTCAACCGCGCCGAGTCCGAACTGGCCGCCCTCGCCGCCAAGGATCTCGCCACCTTGGGCGCCGACATCGCCGCCCTCCCCCTCGCCCAGGTGGGCCCCAGCCGCCCCCTGCCCCTCCTCGAAGGCGTGAACCCGGCCTGGGCCGCCACCATCGCCGCCTTCCGCAGCCAGATTGTCGCGCACACCCACGGGATCGCCCGCACCGCCCTGACCGAGGCGGAGTGGCATGAGATCCTCGCCAAGTTCGAGTCCCACGCCACCTGGGCCGCCGCCAAGCCCGCCACCTCGGTCGAGAAGCTCGGAACCGCCCGCCTGCGCGAACTCCTGCTCGGCTCCGCCCGCGACGAGATTGCCAAGCTCCTCGCCCGCGACTCCGCCCTCGCCGGTGAGATGGCCGCCATCGACTCGGTCGAGCGACTCGTCCGTTATCACGCCTACCTCGCCCGCCTGCTGGCCAACTTCGTCAGCTTCGCCGACTTCTACGACCCCGCCCGACCCTCCGTTTTCCAGGCCGGCACACTCTATCTGGACAGCCGCCACTGCGACCTCTGCGTCCCCGTCGCCGACGCCGGAGCCCATGCCGCCATCGCCACGATGAGCAAGTGCTACATCGCCTACTGCGACCTGCGGCGCCCAGGAGAGACCATGAAGATCGCCGCGGTCTTCTCCAACGGCGATGCCGACTACCTCATGGCCGGCCGCAACGGCCTTTTCGTCGACCGCAAAGGACGCGACTGGGACGCCACGATCACCAAGGTCGTGGACAACCCGATCTCCATCCGGCAGGCGTTCTGGTCCCCGTACAAGAAGTTCCTCCGCATGGTCGAGGAGCAGGTGGCCAAACGCGCCGCCGCCGCCGAGTCCGCCTCCGACGCCAAGCTGGCCGGCGCCGCCGCCGCCACAGCCAACGCCGACAAGGCCGCCCCCGCCAAGCCCGCCGAGCCGAAGAAGTTCGACCTCGCCCTCATCACCGGCATCGGCGTCGCCCTCGGGTCCATCGGCACGATGTTCGCCGCCGTCTTCGCCAAGGTCATCGACCTCGCCTGGTGGCAGTATCCGCTTCTCCTGGTCGGCTTGGTGCTCGTGATTTCGCTGCCCTCGATGCTCATCGCATGGCTCAAGCTCCGCCAACGTACGCTCGGCCCGATCCTCGAGGCCAACGGCTGGGCCATCAACGGCCGGGTGAAGATCAACATCCCGCTCGGAACCTCGTTCACCTCCCTGGCCAAGCTGCCCGCCGGCGCCCGCCAGTCGTTCACCGATCCGTTCGAGGACAAGGCCGCCGCCCGCGCCCGGCGCCGCCTGATCCTGCTCGTCGTGCTCGCCGCGCTTCTCGCCGCCGCCGCCTGGATACGCGTCGACCACAACCGCCACGCCGGGAAATATTTCTGGGAGAACCGCAATGTGATCGAGGTCTCCGCGCCCGTCGCGGCCCCGGCAGCCGCCCCCGCGCCCGCAAAGTAACCGCCAGCGTCTTCAAGGTTTTGTCACGGCGGCCCCGGTTGACCCGGGGCCGCCGTTTTGTTTCCCTGCGGCCATGCTTCGCCGTACCGCCGCCGCCGCGTTCACCGCGATCGAAGGTTTTGCCGACCGGCTCGTCTGCGTCCTCGGCGCCGTGCTCGCCTCGCAGGCCCCGGAGTTCTTCCAGCAGTACCTCCAGCGGCTGGGCGGGGCGCTCGACGAGGTCCGCCGCCAGCTCGCCGCCTACGAGGCCGCGGCGCAGGCGGCCGGCAAGCCCTTCGCCCAGTTCGTCGCCGACACCGGCGCCAACGCCGACGCCGGAATCGCGAAGCTCGGCCAGACGATGGCGGCCACGGCCGCCCGCGCGGACGAGCTCTCCACCGCCCACGCCGCGCTGCTCGACGCCTCAGTCTGGAGCCGCCCGTGGGCGTTTCTCACCCATCTCGACACCGCGATCGCCCACGCCACCGGCGCCATCTTCAAGCCCGCCGTCCCGACCACCGCGGAAGGTGCGGTCTACGCCGCCGCCGGGGTCGCCGGGGCGTTCCTCCTCTGGCATCTGTTGGTCCGCCTGCCGCTGCGCCGCCTCCTCGCGCCCAGAGGCCCCGGGGCCGCCACCGCGCACGCCCGCGCCTGAGCCCGCTCCGAGCTTGGGCGGAGCCATCCCCGGCGAGGCACGTGCGCACACGCCGGCCCCGTTTGTGCCGTTCCGACGGTGCGCGGCCCGCTTCGCAAGTGGGCCGCAGCAAAATGAGCAATCACCCCCACCGCTGCGGTGGCGGCCCCGGAAAAGAGCGAAAATCTGCCCACCGCGGTTGAGCGGCACACACTATGCAATGATCGTTTTCGCACCACCCACACCATGAAAGACGACTCCCCCACCCCGTCTCCGGAAAACTTTACAGTGTTCGAGTTCGCCCTGATGCAGGCCCTCCACGGCATCCCGCGGCAGAGTGTGAAACTGGTCGGGGAGTTCTCCTGCATCGAGGAGGCATTCGAGGTCTCCCTCGCCCGGGCCCGGCGCGAGGCGACCCAGCTCACCCAATCCTACGCCAGCCTCGCCAACGCCCTGAACGCCGAGCCCTCGGTCACGATCCTCGCCACCGAGTGGGGCTACGACGTGCGCCACGAGAACCAGACCGTCACCCGCTATTGGATCCACCCGCGGCCGGGCATGACCGACTGACCGGTTCGGGCGCGAGGGCCCGCCTCGGGCGCCCGCGCTTCGCCGCATCACCGTATCTGCTGGTGAAGCTCCACCGGCTTCGCCGTCTGCTTGGCGCGCAACTTGAGGTTCAACATCTCGACGCCGAAGGCGAACGCCATGGAGAAGTACAGGTAGCCCTTCGGAATCGGCTGGTGCATCGACTCGGCCACCAGCGCCACGCCGATGAGGAGCAGGAAGGACAACGCGAGCACCTTCAGCGTCGGATGCCGGTGCACGAAGTCGCTGATCGCGCCCGCGCAGAACAGCATCACGCCAAGCGCGAGCACCACCGCGGTGATCATCACCCACAGCTGCTGGGCCATGCCCACCGCGGTGATCACCGAGTCGAGCGAGAACACCACGTCGAGCAGGATGATCTGCAGGACGATCGCTCCGAACTTGGCCGCGGCCTTGCCCGCGGTCTGCTCGCCGTCGGCGCCCTCGAGCTTCTCGTGGATCTCGAAGGTGCTCTTGGCGATCAGGAACAGACCGCCGGCCAGCAGGATCAGGTCGCGGCCCGAGACCGTGTGCCCCATCACCGCGAACAGCGGCGCAGTCAGCCGCGCCAGCCAGGCGATGCTGCACAACAGCGCCACGCGAGTGATCAACGCCAACGCAAGCCCCGTCTGCCGCGCCTTCGGCTGCTGCTCGCTCGGCAGCTTGCCGGCCAGGATCGAGATGAAGATCACGTTGTCGATCCCGAGCACGATCTCGAGGCCGGTGAGGGTGAGCAGGCTGATCCAGATCTGCGGGTCGGCGAGAAATTCCATGCCGCGCAGGAAGCCCGCTCAGCCCGGCGGCGTCAACGCCGGCCGGACGCCGAATTTCCCCGCGTTTTCAACCGCCGCGACCAGACACTCCCGGCACCGTCAGCAGATGAGCGAGCCGAAGTCCGCGAAGTCGCCGCGGAAACCGCCGCGCACGCCCTTCACGATCACCGCGACCGCGTCGTGCGAATGCAGCGACTCGAGATGCGCGCAGACGATCTGGAAGTCGGCGATCCGCCGGTCGGCGTCGAACT
Source organism: Verrucomicrobiota bacterium (assembly GCA_023447015.1). Taxonomy (GTDB): domain Bacteria; phylum Verrucomicrobiota; class Verrucomicrobiia; order Opitutales; family Opitutaceae; genus CAJCBL01. Next base: position 10,654 of record JAEXPG010000648.1, on the reverse strand, counting down.
GCCGGTGGAGCAGCCGGGCGGCGTCCTCGACGAACTTGCTGTACGCGCCGTTGAGCTCGGCGAAGGCCTGCTCGTCCTCGCGCTTCACCATCACCTGCGTCTCGGTGCTCAGCGCCGCCGCGCAGAGTTTCTGCAGGTCCTCGACCGCGAGCTTGCGGCCCTCGGCCACCTCGACGGTCACCCGGGCCTTGCTGCGCTGCGAATGCGGGATGCTGTAGATGCCGCGGCCGTGGCGCGCGTGCTCGCTGAGCTCGTCCGAGCAGGGGCAGGCCGAGGAGTAGACGAAGTCGAAATGGATCAGGCGGCGCGCGCGGCCGTCGGCGCCGAGCAGGCCCTCGTACGCGCACTCGTAGAACTGCCACCCGGCCAGCCCGCTGCGCAGCGCCGGCTGGAGAATCGGATACGAGAACCGCACCCGCAGGCGCGCCTCGGGGCTGCCGAGCTCCTTGCGGTAGGCGGCGAGGATGCGCGGGAGCAGCTCGGGGGTGAACGTCCGATCGGCGTACTTGTAGAACGTCCGCACGATGCGCGACATGTTGATCCCCTTCGCGCCGGCGCCGAGCGACACCGTGCCGGTCACGCTCGCGGAGAGTTCGCGCGCCGCGCCGCCCTTGGTCGCAAAGCGCAGCGGCAGACGGAAATTCGAGACGCCCACCTGCTGGATCGGCACGTCCGCGCCCTGGATCTGCCCGGCCGGCCCCATCATGTCGGGCAGCGACTCGCGGTACTCGGGAGTGACGCGGAAGGCCGGATCGTAGACCTTGCGGGCCGGCACACGGCAGTGGGCTTCCCCGCAACGCGGGCAGGACTCGGCGGATTTCTTGGCGGACTTTTTCATGTTCGTTTTTGGTGCGCGACGACCGGGCGGGTGACGATAACCGCCGGCGCGGATGAGGCGCTGGGCCGTCGCGAGCGCAGAGGAGTTGCACACAATCCGGCCCCCGTCAACGCCCGGCGCCGCCGGTCGCGGCCGTGCCGCTTCGCACGGGAACCGCCACGTCGGGACCGCGGTTCAGGGAAGCACGATCGGATAGCTGCCGAGCCACTTCACCAGCGGACAGAACTTCTTCAGCTCGGCGATCGCCTCGCCCATCCGCGGGTCGTCGCTGTGGCCGGCCACGTCGATGAAGAAATAGTAGTCCCAGGCGCGCTTCTTCGTCGGGCGGGACTCGACCTTCGTCAGGTTCAGCCCGCGCTCCGAGAACGGCGTGAGCATGCGCAACAGCGAGCCGGAGTGCGAAGCCTCGTCGCCGAGCGAGATGATGAACGTGCTCACGTCGCGGCCCGGACCGGCGGAGCCCGAGGACTGCCGGCCGATCACGAAGAAACGCGTGGTGTTGCCGCGCACATCCTCGATGTCGCGGGCGATGATCGGAACCTGGTGGAACGTGGCCGCGAGCTCGTTGGCGACGGCGGCCGCCCCGGGCTCGTTCTTGGCGATCTGCACGGCGCGCGCGGTGCTCGGGGCGTCGCACGGCTGGGCGTTGGGCAGATGGCGCTGGAGCCAGTGGCGGCACTGCGCGAGCGCCTGATCCTTCGAATAGACCTTCGTGATCTTCTCCAGCGGCTCGGCGGAGATCAGGCAATAGGCGATCTCGAGGTAGCTCTGCGCGACGATCTTGAGGTCGGTCTCGACAAACAGGTCGAGGGCGTCGCGCACGGAGCCCTCGGTGGAATTCTCCACCGGGATCAGCCCGTAGTCGGCCTCGCCCTTCTCGACCGCGGCAAAGATGTCGGCGAAGGTCGCCATGCCCTGGTACTCCACGCTCGCGCCGAACTTCTGCATCGCGGCCTGGTGGCTGTTCGTCGCCTCGGGCCCGAGATAGGCGATCTTGAGCGGCTGCTCGAGCGCGATGGCCGCCGACATGATCTCGCGGTAGATCGCGCGCAGCGCCGGCTGCTTGATCGGGCCGCGGTTCTGCTCGCAGACCTTGCGGAAGACTTGTTCCTCGCGCTCGGCCACGTAGATCGGACCGCCCTTCTCGCGTTTCATCCGTCCGATCTCGGAGGCGAGCGACAGGCGCTGGTTGAGCGCCTCGACGATCTGGAGGTCGAGTTGGTCGATCTGCTTGCGGCAATCGTCGATGTTCATCGGGGGGGACTCAGGTCGCGGGCGGATTCTCCGGCAGCGGCTCGGCGGAGGGGGGGGCGGCAGGAGCCTCGGGGGCCGGGGCGGCGAGGGACTCGGCGGCGGGCGCGGGTTCGCGCTTCGCGACGGGCGCCTCCTCCACCGGTTCTTCCGCGGGATCGAGCGGAAGCTCCTCGGTCTCGAGGCCTACTTCCCGGTCGCCGACCTTCTCGGGCGTCTCAGATTGCTTGAGCCACTCGTCGATCTGACGGTTGGAGAGCACGTCGGACGCCGGCAGCTCCGAAAGGGACTTGATGCCCACAAACTCCAGGAACTCGTCGGTGGTGCCGAACTGGATCGGACGGCCCGGCAGCTCCGCGCGGCCGGCGACATAGATCAGGCCGCGCTCGAGCAGCTTGTTCACGCCGGCCTCGGCCGACACGCCGCGGATCGTCTCGATCTCGCCGCGGGTGACGGGTTGGCGATAGGCGATCACCGCGAGCGTTTCCAGGGCTGCCTGGCTCAGGCGCACCGGCGGCGGCTCGTCGCGCAACAGCCGCACCCAGCGCGCGGCCTTCGGGTTGGTGACGAGGCGGTAGCCGTTGCTGCCCTCGATCAGGTAGAAAACTTCATCACGCGCGCGCAGGTCCGCCGCGATCCCGTCCATCGCCTCGCGGATCTGCGTGGCGGTGATCAGGGACGGCACTTCCTGGTAAAACTCGGGGTCGGTCTCGGCACTGGTGAGCCCGAGGGTGACCTCCGCCGCGGGATCGGCCGGCACAGCGGACTCGGCGGGGGGGGCACCCTCGACCACCGGCACGCCTTCAACGACGGCCACCGGCTCGGCGACGGACGACTCCTCGGTCGGCGCTTCAGCGGGGACTTCGGCCGCCGGCTCCCCCTCTGTCGCAACGGGCTTCATCTTCGCCAGGAGGTCGGCCTCCTGCGCATGGAAGCGCGTGAGGGTGTCCTGGATTTCCTTGATGGTGAGGGGCCCGCTCGAGGCAAACAGCAGCGCGCGGAGAACTTTCTGGAGGTTGAATGCCATGCGGGACGGAGGCGATGAGTCGAGCGCAGGTGTTTGGGTCATGCCGGGCCCGCGGGCAACGCATTTGTTTCGGGACAACGGCTGATCGGCGCCACGGGTCGGGCCGAGGAAGGCGCCCCGGCAAAGCGCAGCCCCGCGCAGCATGGCCGGGCGGGGCTGGAGAAGCCGATGCCGGGACGGCTCAGCCCGGGCCGCTGAGGCCCGGCCACGGCGTGATCGCGTTGAGCGCCGGGACCACCACGCGCCGCAGCTTCAGCAGGTCCACCGTGCCGCTCTCGCGATAGAGGATCTTGCCGTCAGGTCCGATCACCACGGTGTACGGCAGCGCGCCGTTCCAGTCGGGATCGAACGCCTCGAGCAGCTTGTACTTGTCGGCGTCGCCGAAGATCAGGTTGCGCGTCGAGGCATGGTGCTTCTCGAGGAACGCCTTCACCTTCGCCGTCTGGTCGGGGTGCTCGGCGGCGACCGTCACCATCTCGAAGTCGCGGTTGCGGAAGCTGAGGTTGGTCTCGATCAGGTCGTCGAACTCGGCGACACACGGGCCGCACCACGTGGCCCAGAAGTTCACGACGCGCACCTTGCCGGACTTGTTGGCGCGCAACTCGGCAAGGGCGGCGGCATCGGCGGGGGCGAGGGAGACGGGCTCCTTGGCCACCTTGGCGCGCCACTCGACGTTGCCCGCGGCCTTCTCCTTCCACTTCACCGAGCAGCCGAAGACCTTGGTCCTGGTGACGGCGGGCTCCTGGCCGGCGAGGAGGGCGTCGAGCGCGGCGCGGGTGTCGCTGTGCTTCACGTCGGCCTCGCGCTCGGAATCGTCGATGCGCCCCTGGAAACGCAGCTTGCGGGCGGCGTCGAAGATGAAAACGTGCGGCGTGGCCACCGGACCGTATTTCTCCGCGACCGCCTGGGTCGGACCGTCGTCGAGATAGGGGAAATTGAAGCCCTTGGCCGCGGCGCGGACCTCCATGTCCTCGATGGTGTCGCCCAAGTCGGAGAAGCCGAGCTCGTCCAGGCGCACGGCCTCGGGGTTGTTCGGGTTGATGGCGACAAACGCCACCCCCTTCGGGCCGTACTCCGCCACAAGTCGGATCAACCGGTCCTCGTAGGCCTGCGCCGTCGGACAGTGGTTACAGGTGAAGACAACCGCGAGCACCTTGGCGTCGGCATAGTCAGCCAGGCCGTGTTCCTTGCCGTCGATGCCAGGCAACCGGAAGTCCGGCGCCGGGGAACCGAGGGCAAGCGTGGGATGATCGGCGGCGCGGGCGACGACCGCCCAGAGCGCGGCCGCGGCGCACAGAGCGGAAAGCATGGGGATACGCATGGCGGCGAAGATCGCGCGTCGCCGGGTTGCCGCAACCGAAATGCCGATGCCGCCCTGCCGCGGATCGCGCGATTGATGCAGCCTGGCGCCCCACCCCGGATGCAGCGAAACCCCGTTGCCGGCGGGATTCTGTCCCCACTTTCGCTCGCCAGAGGCCCGCCCGCCCGGCAATTTCGCCGCTCCAACTCCCCGGTCGTCGACCGACGGCCGTTTGTCATTCGTCCTCGGTCCCTCATCCTAACCGCCATGTCCTGGTCCCGTTTCACCTCGCTGTCCTTCCACGACGAACGCCTCGCGTTCACGCTCGATCTGAGCCGCATGGGTTTCGACTCCGAAGCCCTCGACATCCTGGAACCGAAGTTCCAGCAAGTCTTCGACGACATGGCCATGCTTGAGCAGGGCGCCATCGCCAACCCCGACGAGCAGCGCATGGTCGGCCACTACTGGCTGCGCTCCCCCGCCCTCGCGCCCACGCCCGAGATCAAGACCGCGATCTCCGATTCCCTCACGCGCATCCAGGACTTCGCCGGCCGTGTGCACCGCGGCGAGCTGGCCGGCCCGCGCGGGCCGTTCAAGCACGTGCTCGTCGTCGGCATCGGCGGTTCCGCCCTCGGGCCGCAGTTCGTCCGCGAAGCCCTCGGCCACCCGCAGACCGACAAGATGGCGATCTGGTTCTTCGACAACACCGATCCCGACGGCATGGACACCGTCCTCGCCGCCCTCGCCGACAAACTCCATGAGACGGTGGTGCTGGTGATCTCGAAGTCCGGCGGCACCGTCGAGACCCGCAACGGCATGCTCGAGGCCGCCGCCGCCTTCAAGGCCGCGGGGCTCAACTATCCCAAGCACTTCGTCGCCGTCACCGGCGAAGGATCCAAACTCGACCACATCGCCCAGGGCGAAGGCTGGCTCGCCCGCTTCCCGATGTGGGACTGGGTCGGCGGCCGCACCAGCGAGCTCGGGCCGGTGGGCCTGTTGCCCGCCGCCCTCCAGGGGCTCGACATCGGCGAGATCCTCTCCGGCGCCGCCGCGATGGACCAGCTCACCCGCGCCGCCAAGCTCCGCAGCAACCCCGCCGCGCTCCTCGCCGCCGCCTGGTACCTCGCCACCAAGGGCGCCGGGGAGAAGGACATGGTCATCCTGCCCTACAAGGACCGCCTGCTCCTCTTCTCGCGCTACCTCCAGCAGCTCGTCATGGAGTCGATCGGCAAGGAGCTCGATCTCGCCGGCCGCGTCGTCAACCAGGGCATCGCCGTCTACGGCAACAAGGGATCGACCGACCAGCACGCCTACGTCCAGCAACTGCGCGAGGGCGTGAACACCTTCTTCGTCACCTTCATCGAGGTCCTCCGCGACCGCACCGGCAACTCCATGGAGGTCGAAGCCGGCGGCATCACCAGCGGCGACTACCTCCAGGGCTTCTACCTCGGCACCCGCGACGCCCTCACCGAGAAGGGCCGCGAATCGCTCACGATCACCGTCCCCGAGGTCACCCCGAAGACCGTCGGCCTCCTCATCGCCCTCTACGAGCGCGCGGTGGGTTTCTACGCCACCCTGGTCAGCATCAACGCCTACCACCAGCCCGGCGTCGAGGCCGGCAAGAAGGCCGCGGGTGCCGTGATCACCCTCAAGAAGAAGATCACCGCCGCCGTGGCCGCCGACCCCGGCACCGCGTTCACCGCCGAAGCCCTCGCCGCGCGTCTCGGCGCCGAGGCTGAACCCGTGTTCAAGATCCTCGAACACCTCGCGGCCAACCCGCAGTCCGGCATCACGAAAAAGCCGGGCGCCGTCTGGCATCAGGCGACGTTCACGAAGAGCTGAGCCACCCGCCCGCAGCCACTGCTGCACCATCCCAGGCGGAGCGCCCCGTGCGCCCCGCCTTTTTTGCGCCCGGACGCCGCCTCCGCCCACCGAACATCGGCGGCCACCGCCCCGCCCTGCACCGATTTCACCCTACATCACCTCGGCCTTCCGCCCCTTTTGTCGCTCCGCGGGACTGAGTCGCCGACACCCCTAAACTTCTCGCGCCCCTGCCCGATGTTAGCCCATCCGCCGGCAGTTTCCGCCCCCACGGTCCCATCCGGCGCGACCAACCATGGCTTTGCTGGAAATCGATTCACTGACCCCCGGAATGAAGGTCGCGAAGGACGTCGTCGAGGCGTCCGGCCAGGTGCTGCTCCGCACCGGCACCGAAATCACCGAGAAGCACCTGCGCGTGCTCAAATCCTGGGGCATACAACAGGTCGAGATCGAGGGGCCCAAGCCGCCCGACAACGAGGACGCAATCCTCTCCCGCGCCACCCCCGCGATGCTCGACGGCGCCCAGGCGGCCGTCGCCGAACGGTTCCACCACGCCGACCCGGCCCATCCGGCCATCGCCGAACTGATGCGTCTGGCGATCCTCACCGAACTTCGCCACCAGCTCCCGTCCCCGCAGCCGCCCTCTCCCACCGAATGAGCACCACCGTCTCCCAGCTCATCGCCAAGGTCCGCACGGTCTACTCGCTCCCCCAGACGTTCCACCGTCTCCAGGAAGTGGTGCAAAACCCCGACAGCTCCATGAGCGACATCGGCGAGGTGCTCATGTCCGACCAGGCCCTCTCCGCCCGCATCCTCCAGCTCGCCAACAGCTCCTTCTACGGCTTTCCCTCCCGCATCGAGACGATCAGCCACGCCGTCACCATGATCGGCGCCGAGCAAATGGTCGCCCTCGTGCAGGGCACCTGCGTCGCCTCCATCTTCAACCGGGTCCCGCGCGATCTGGTCAACATGGAGCTGTTCTGGAAGCACAGCATCGCCTGCGGTGTCACCGCCCGCATCATCGCCGCGCGTCGCCGCGAGCCCAATACCGAACGGTTCTTCCTGCTCGGCCTGCTCCACGACATCGGTCGGCTCGTCATCTTCCAGCACCTGCCCGAACAGGCCGCAGCGGCCCTCGACCAGGCCGGCCGCGACCGCCGCCTCCTTTTCCAGGCCGAGTCCGCCATCCTCGGGTTCGACCACGCCACCGTCGGCTACGACCTGCTGCGCACCTGGAAGTTGCCCAGCCGCCTCTGCGAGCCGATCAAGATGCACCACACCTACAACGGCTGCAGCCTCTATCCCATCGAGACCGCCATCCTCCACACCGCCGATGTCATCGTGAACGCCATGCGCTGCGGCAGCAGCGGCGAACGCTATGTGCCGCCGCTCCACGGCCCCCATTGGGAACTCGCCGGCCTCGGCCCCGACATGATCGCCCCGCTCGAGAAAGAGATCCACCGGCAGCTCGAGGAAGTCACCAAGACCATCCTCAGCTGAAGACCATGGAAACGCTAATGGAACACCCGCCTCCATCGTCCATCCCCGCCGGCGACATCCGCACCCTGCGCCCGTTCGAACAGATCGAACTGCTTGAAATCCTCTCCTCGCTCGGCAGCTCCCTCAGTCTCAACAGCGGCGAGTCCTCCCAGATCCTCAAGAGCCTGCGCATCCACCTCCGGCAGCTCCTCCCGCTCCACACCGCCGCGTTCTTCCTCGCCGACCACGACTCCGCCGAGTTCCTGATCGAGGACTGCGACCCGCCCGAGAGCCGCGCCGAGATCCAGAAGGCCGTCGATCACGCGATCGACGAGGGCACCTTCGCCTGGGCGCTCCGCCAGAACCGCCCCCTCTTCACCCGTGCCGGCCGCGATGTCCCCGGCACCCTCGTCCTCCACTCCATCGCCACCCGTTCGCGCTGCCTGGGCATGTTCGCCGGACTCATGCGCGACACCCGGATGCACGAAAGCGACATCGGCATGCGGCTGCTCACGATCATCCTCGGCCAGGGCGCCTACGCTCTCGAGAACGCCGCGCTGCAGCTGCGCATCATGCGTCAGAACGCCGAACTCGAACAGATGGTCAGTGTGCGAACCTCCCAGCTTGAGGTGGCCCTCACCGCGGCTCAGGAGTCCGCCCTCATCAAGTCGCGCTTCCTGGCCAACATGAGCCACGAGATCCGCACCCCGATGAACGGCATCCTCGGGCTCACCGAACTCCTCGAGGCGTCGAACCTCGACGAGGAGCAACGCAACGACCTGCGCACGCTGCGCGAATGCGGCCAGAACCTCCTCGTCATCCTCTCCGACATCCTCGACTACTCCAAGATCGAGGCGGGCAAGCTCGTCCTCGAGCACGAGGCCTTCGACCTCCACCACCTCGCGCACGACGTCGTCCGCCTCATGCGCCCCCTGGCGCAGGGCAAGAACATCGACTTCCGGCTCGAACTCGACGACCTCATCCCGGTCCAGGTCATCGGCGACCAGACCCGCCTGCGCCAGATCCTCCTCAACCTCGTCGGCAACGCCATCAAGTTCACCGACCACGGCGCCGTCACGTTCGCCATCCGCCACGCGCAGGCCGGCACCTCCGCCACCGCCGAAGGCCCCGTTTCCCTCCGGTTCGACATCACCGACACCGGCATCGGCATGAACCAGGGCACGCTCGAGAACCTCTTCAAGCCCTTCTCCCAGGCCGACGCTTCGACCACCCGGGTCTACGGTGGGACCGGCCTGGGCCTGGCGATCTGCAAGTCCCTCTGCAATCTCATGAACGGCGACATCTGGGCCACCAGCCAGACCGGCGTCGGCAGCACGTTCTCCTGCGAGATCCCGTTCGAGCTCGCCGCCCACCATCACAACCACCCCGGCGGCCACGCGCCGCCCACCGTCTTCGACGCCGGCCTCGCCGAGGCCCACCCCCTGCGCATCCTCGTCATCGACGACAGCCCGATGAACCAGCTCGTCGCCTGCCGCATGCTCACCAAGATGGGCTACACCCCGGCCGTCGCCACCGGCGGCGAACAGGGGCTGCGCGTCGCGCTCGAGTCGCCCTTCGACCTCCTGCTCATCGACCTGCAGATGCCCGACCTCGACGGCTACAGCCTGCTCCGCGCCGTCCGCGAACGCCTTCCCGCCGACCACCATCCGCGTTGCGTGGCCATGACCGCCAACGCGCTCCGCGAGGACCGCGAGAAATGCCTCCAGGCCGGGTTCGACGCCTTCCTGCCCAAGCCCTTCACCTCCGCCGAGCTCAAGAACCATCTCCTCGACACCGAGCCCGCGACCGCCCGCTGAGGATGGCGTGTGGGGCAGAAAGGCGGGTCGAGCGGCCAGCACACCAGAAGTGCACCGACGGCCGGACGTCAGCCCAGGGGTTGACCATCGCCGGGCAACCAGTGCGCGACCGTCGGCGCTCGGCCGCACCACCACGACTGAAGCGGGTTCAGCCGGCCACAGGGCCCACGGGCTAGCCCACCCGTGCACCAGCCGCCGCCGGACAAAGCGCGCCGGCCCGCCAAGCCGGCGCATGGCCCTCCGCCTGACGTTCATCCGTCTCGATCGGCACGAGGCCGAACCGCAGGACCGTCTTGCCTCTGTTTGCTGGACCAGCACGGCGTTTCCGACACAGGGCAAAGCCTGGGCCAGAACCGGGAGCTCCGAGCAGAACTGCGCATCGCCAGAAACCTCGCCCGAGGCAAATCCCTCCCGGTCCCAAGGCCGGAGCGCACCTCCCAGCGTCCAGGGATGGATCAGCGGCGAGACCACCCGGCAAAACGATGCCGGACCGCCTGCACCGAACCACTCCAAACGAACCGCGCATCCCACCGCGACTTCCCGGCAACGGCCTACCCCAGGCCGTGAAACCCGCTCCAAAACAGCCGATACATGAGATGCCAGATGTCCCGACCCCCATGCCAAAGATGCTCAACGAAAGCGGAGACTGTGTTTCTCCTCGGGGAGAACGCCGAACTGCGTCTCCGTTTTTTCGCCACATTCAGTGGCACGACCGAAGCGACAATCCGCCACAACCGGGGGGTGGCGGCCTCGGCGACCGCGTCATGACCTTACGCCCCCACCCGCAGGCGCCCCAGTTTGCCGAGGGGGAAGACATCATTCCCACGGCAGAGAACGACCGGGTCCTCCGGCCGCACTCCACCACCCGCCCCCCAGACAACACCTCAAGGAACCGGTCCTCCTCCCGGCGGCACGAGCCCGTGCGCTGCCGCCCCGGAACCACCCGTGGCGGTGCCTGGTGCGTCGCGCGGCGCCCGGGCACGGAAGCCGTCGCTCCGTAGACCGTCACCATTCCCCTTTTACACCCTGTCTTCGCCCCCATTCCCCTCCCTTCTCAACCCACCAGAGTCACCCGCCACGCGGTCTCGTCGCCGCTCGCCTTGGTCACCCCCCAGTTCGTC
>JAEXPG010000636.1 GCA_023447015.1 Verrucomicrobiota bacterium | reverse complement strand
CGCCGGGCGGGGTGGCGGTCCCGGAGGAGGGCAGGGGGCGGAGGTCGGGGCGGCGACGGAATTCAGGGGCTTGGACTGGGTCGCCGGCTCGATGGCGACATTGCGGAAGGAGATGGTACCGACACCGCAGAGCACCTCGGCGGCCTCGACTCCGCGGAAAGTGCAGTCGCGGAAGCTGCGGCCGTCAATGGGGGCGCCGGGAACGCCGGGGATCCAAAGCACGCGGGGGCTGGAGGCGGAGCGAACGTTCTGCAGGTGCACGTTGCGCACGGTCGGCGGGAACGCGCCCCGCTCGCCCTCCTCGTAGAGCAGATCGATGGTCAGGACGGCCTCGGCGACGCGGCCGACGGTGAGGTTGCGGAGGAAGACGTTCTCGAGGGTGCCGCCGCGCACGGCGTTGGTCTTGAAACGCAGCGCGCGGTCGAGGTTGGGGCTGTCCAGCGTGCAGTCCTCGGCGAAGACGTTGCGGATGTCGCCGCTGCACTCGGAGCCGAGCACCACGCCGCCGTGGCCGTCCTTCATCGTGCAGCCGCGGATGACGACGGCCTCGCACGGGGCGGCGAGGCGGCGGCCGTCGGCGTTGCGGCCGGACTTGATCGCGATGCAGTCGTCGCCGGTGTCGAAGGTGCAGCCCTCGATGAGCACGTTGCGCGAGGATTCGGGATCGCAGCCGTCGTTGTTCGGGCCGTGGGAGGAGACGGTCACACCGCGCACGGTGACGTTGGTGCAGAGCACGGGGTGGAGGAGCCACATCGGCGAGCGCAGGAGGGTCACGCCCTCGATGAGGACGTTGGTGCAGTGGTAGGGCTGGATGAAGTTGGGCCGCAGGAAATCGCCGTCGCCGAAACGGCGCTCGGCGACCGGCACGTCGCGCTCGGCGAGGTCGAACAGCCGGGTGCGGGCGGCGGCCTGCCTGGTGGGTTTCTTCGTCTTGTCGTTCCACGCCCACCAGTTTTCGAGCGAAGCGCCGCCGTCGAGGGTGCCCTCGCCGGTGACGGCGATGTCGGTCTGCTCGAAGGCGTAGATCAGCGGCGAGTAGTTGAAGCACTCGACGCCCTCCCAGCGGGTGAACACGGCCGGCAGGTAGGCGGCGGGGTCGGTCGAGAAGCGCAGCGTGGCGCCCTTCGCGACGTGGAGATTCACGTGGCTGAGCAGATGGATCGGCCCCGTGAGCCATTCGCCGGCGGGCACGACGACGCGACCGCCGCCGGCGGCGGAACAGGCGGCGATCGCGGCGCGGAGCGCGGCGGAGATGTCGGTGCCCGGCTTGGCGCCGAAGTCGGTGATGGGGAAGTCGCGGGCCGGGAACTCGGGCGGGCGGATCCGCGCGAGGATGGCGGGCAGGTCGTCCCAGCCGCGGACGACGGCGGGCGGGGCGGCTTTCGCGGAGAGCAGTTGCTGCACTTCGAGGCCGGCGAGGATGAACGGACCGACGCCCTTGAGGTCGTTGTCGATGATCGGCTCGCTGACGTAGTACTCGAAACTGCCGTCGCGGCTGCGGCCGGCGGCGTTGGTGTAGCCCAGGCCGGCGACGGCGCAGCAGCGCGTGAGGCTCGTGCGGCCGTCGGCACCGGTGCGGAGGAACTCGCGGATCAGGCCCTCGTAGCCGCGGCGGACGGCGGGCAGGTATTTCTCGCGCGGCAGGTAGCCGCGGTTGACCGCCTTCGCGAGAGTGTAGACGAACATCGCAGAGGCGGTGGACTCGAGGTAGTTGCCTTCGCGGCCGCCCTGGTCGGTCACCTGCCACCAGACGCCGCTCGCGGGGTCCTGCCAGCGGACGATGCCGTCGGCGACGCGCCGGAGGATGGCGTTGATCTCCTCCAGTTCGTGCTGGGTAGGCGGGAGGGTGTCGAGGACGTCGACGATCGCCATGCCGTACCAGCCGATGGAGCGGCTCCAGAAGTTGGGGGAATGGCCGGTGGTCTTGTCGGCCCAGTCCTGTTTCCGCGCCTCGTCCCAGGCGTGGTAGTAGAGGCCGCTCTTCTCGTCGCGGAGGTGCGCGTCGATGAGGAGGATCTGCCGGGCGACGTCGTCGAAGGCGGCGGGGTCGGCGAAGGCCTTGCCGTAGGCGGCGAGGAACGGCGAGCCCATGTAGAGGCCGTCGAGCCACATCTGCTGCGGGTAGCGCAGCTTGTGCCAGAAGCCGCCTTCGCTGGTGCGCGGTTGCTCGGCGAGCTGGCGGCGGAGCGTGGCGAGCGCGGTGCGGTAGCGTTGTTCCGGTTGGCGCGCGTACACCTCGAGCAACGCGCGGCCCGGCGTGACCATGTCGATGTTGAAGTCGTCGAAGCGGTAGGTCGCGATGGTGCCGTCGGTGCCGACGAAGGAGGTGACGATGCGGTCGCCGGCGTCGCGCAGCGGGGTGTCGCCGGTGCGGGCGGCGAGCTGCTGGAGCGAGAAGGCGAAGAGGCCCGAGGTGTAGTCCCAGCGGGATTTGGGCGTGGCTCCCGCTTCGAGCGCGCCGGCCTGACGGTCGAGCTCCGAGCGCGCGAGGCGCGTGGACCACTCGAGCGGCGTCGCGCCGGCGAAGGTGGGCGGGGACGTGGAATCGGGGGCGCCAAACGCGGAGGCGATCAACGCGCAAGCGGCGACGAAAAGAAGGTGACGCGGGCGGATCATGGCTGGGTTTCTGCGGGCGGTTGCCAGTCGCCGAGGACGGCGGCGCGATCAAACGAGGCGGGGGCGGGTTCGGCGGAGCACGTGGCCCAGGGGACGCGCGAAGGGTTCGCGGTCGAAGCGGCGCCGGGGCCGCGGCTCTGGTACTCGGCGAAGCGGATCAGCGGCGGCTCAACGCGCCATTCCTTCCAGCCCTCGGGGCGCACGCCCGCGCCGAGTTCGCAGCGGATGAACACCGCTTGCGAGGAATCGCGCCACGGGCGGCCGAGGTAGGTGGTTGGATTGCCATGGGGGAAAGTGAGGCGGCAGTCGGCGAAGACGAAACCGGTGCGGCCGGCGGGCGTGGCCGGCGCGGTGATGTAGCCCTGGTCGCGGCAGTGGATCTCGCAGTCCGCGAAGTACGCGGTCGCGCCGCCGTAGATGAAGTCGACGTGGCCGGAGATGTAACAGCGCTCGAAGAGCTGACGGCCAGTCTCGAGGCGGACGGTGTCCTGCCACCCGAGGATCCGGCAGCGGCGGAAGACGACGCGGTCGGCCTCGACCGAGCAGGCCTGCGCCTGCATGCCTTTGCCATAGGTGTTCTCGAGCGTGAGGTTCTCGATCACGGCATCGTGCGCGGCGGGCGTGATCAGCAGCGTGGAGGCGCCGCGCCAGGTGAGCTCCTGGCCGTCGGCGCCGGGGACGGCCTGGCCGAGGTTGTAGGTGAGCAGTGAAGCCGGGCCGGAGCCGCGCAGCGTGACGAACGGCTTGTCGAGCACGGTGTGGCCGAAGAACGCGCCGGGCTGGAGGACGATGAGCCGTGGCGCGGTGTTGTCGGCCGGCACGGCGTCGATCGCCTCCTGCACGGTGCGGCAATCGGCGCCGGCGGCGGGACCGACGATGCGGAAGGGTTGCTCGGCGCCGGCGCGGGCGGCGCAGGCCAGAGTCGCGAGGGCGCAGAGGGTGGCGGCAAAGCGGCGCATCACTGGGCGGCCTCGGTGGCGACTTTGACGGGCGAGCGGGCGCGGGCGGCGCAGGCGGCGACATAGTCGAACCAGGCCTCGCGCGTGGTGAAATCTCCGGCACGCGACCAGGCGGCGCCGGCGTAATAGGTGAGCGGCCGGCCGGGAGCGATTTTCGCGAGGGCGAGGTGGTTGACGTCGTCCTCGGCGAAGCCGGCGAATTCCGCGCCGGGCACGACGATCGCGGTGCCGAGCTCGCCCTTGTTGGGCTGGGCGAGCCATTGCGCGATCAGGCCGGCGTCGGCGGCGTTGGTGCGTTCGATCTGCGCCTCGGCCTTCCGGTCGGCGGAGTTCTTGCAGAGGCCGACGGCGACGGTGAGCTCGGGGGTGGTGCCGGAGGCGGCGAAGGTGCTCTCGATGCGGTCGAGGTTGTGGCCGGCGTCGACGGTGAAGCGCTTGGTCTCGGAGACGAAGACGCCGCCGGCGGCCCAGGTTTCGTAGGTCAGCTCGAAGATCGCGCGGACGGGGCCGTTGGCGAGGACGCGCCAGGTCTTGAAGTTCCGGCCGACGTGCAGCCGGCTGCCGTCCCACACGCCGGTGCCGCCGCACCCGCGGGTCGTGCCGACGGAGTAGAGGTCCATGCCCTCGCCCTCGTCGGTGTGGTAGTGGTCGTGGCCCTTGTTGTACCAGCGGTCGACGATCGGGTAGCGCACGCGTTTGCACCAGACATCGACGCCGCTGGTGACGAGCACCTCCTTGGCACCGGGCGGCTCGGAGGGCGCGGCCAGCGCCGGGCCGTAGACGCGGTGGGCGATGCGGTCGTTCTCCCAGGCGAAATCGTCGAGGCGCTCCGGCACGAAGCGCGCGAAGGCCTGCACCGGGAAGACCGGTGCGACTTCCTCGGTTTTCTCGACGGTGAAGGTGGCGGCCTTCTCGCCGGCGGCGAAATCGTATTGGAAGATCAACTCGCCGTAGGCGGCGCCGCGGCGCTCGGGATCCTTGGCCAGCGGGGCGACGTTGGTCACCTGATAGGGGAGGCTGCGGCCGGCGGCGTCCTTGACGGAGAGTTTCTGGAGGAGCGCGCCGGGCAGCGCGCGGTTCACCTCGGCCCAGGGCACGGTGATGGTCTCGGCGGGGCGGGCGAGGGTGAGGTCGTGGGAGACGGTGACGACGAGGCGCTCGGCGGCGGCGAGGGCGGGCGCGAGCACGGCGGCGAGGAGGGGAAGAGCCAGTCGATGGTTCATGGGCGGAGGTCGGATCGTTGCACTCGCGAGCAGCGCCACGGGGAGGACGGAGGGGGAGAGGATCGAAGGTAGGGCGGTTTCTCCGAAACCGCCGTGAACGGTGTATATGGATCGCGGAGCCCAGAGCGGACGTTTCGGAGAAACGTCCCTACCTCGGAATTCTTAGCGCGCGAGCCAGCCGCCGTCGACGGCGAGGGTGTGGCCGTGGATGTAGTCGGAGGCGGCGGAGGCGAGGAAGACGACGGCGCCCTTGAGGTCGTCGGGCGTGCCCCAGTGGCCGGCGGGGATTCGCTCGAGGATGGCGGTGTTGCGCTTGGCGTCGGCGCGCAACGCGGCGGTGTTGTCGGTGGCCATGTAGCCGGGGGCGATGGCGTTGACGTTGATGCCCTTGGCGGCGAGCTCGTTTGCCATGAGGCGGGTGAGCCCCTGGAGCGCGCTCTTCGAGGCGGTGTACGAGGCCACGCGGATGCCGCCCTGGAACGAGAGCATGGAGGCCACGTTGACGATCTTGCCGCGGGCGGCGCGGGCGAGCACATCGCGCGCGAAGGCTTGGCTGAGGAGAAACGCGGCGTCGAGGTTCACCCCCATCACGTCGTCCCAATCCTTCTCGGTGAAGTCGACGAAGTCGGCGCGGCGGATGATGCCGGCGCAGTTGACGAGGATGTCGACGGCGGCGAAGCACTCCCGCGCCTTGGCGACGACCCGGCGCGCGACCGCGCGATCGCCGAGGTCGGCGGTGATGGTGACGCAGCGGCGGCCGAGCGCCTCGACGTGGCGGCGCGTCTCATCGGCGGGGGTGCTGCTCACCGCGACGATGTCGGCGCCGGCCTCGGCGAGGGCGAGGGCCATGCCTTCGCCAAGGCCGCGGCTAGCGCCGGTGACGATGGCGGTTTTCCCGTCGAGTTTGAAGGAGTCGAGGATGCTGTTCATAGGGGAAGGGGAGAACAGGAGAGGACGGAGGACGGAGGGCGGACGTGACAGGTGTAAGGTGGGAAGGTGTGAAGGTGGGGAACGGAGGACGGAGAGCGGTTAGCGGAGGGTGGGGATGGGGGCGGGATCCATGTCGGTGAATTCCTGATTCTCGCCGCCCATGCCCCAGACGAAGCTGTAGCTGGCGGTGCCGACGCCGGAGTGGATCGACCAAGGCGGGGAGAGGACCACCTCGCCCTCGCGGACGACGAGGTGGCGGGTTTCCTGCGGGCGGCCCATGAAGTGGAAGACGGCTTGGTCGGCCGGGAGATCGAAGTAGAGATAGACCTCGGAGCGGCGCAGGTGGGTGTGGGGCGGCATGGGGTTCCACACGCTGCCGGACGCGAGGGTGGTGATGCCCATCACGAGTTGGCAGGTCGGGCCGGTGGCGGGGTGGATGAGCCGGCGGATGGTGCGGTCGTTGGCGCCCTCGGCGGAGCCGAGGCGGTTGCCGGGGACGGAGTCGAAGGCGATGTGGCGGGAGGGATGGGCGCAGTGCGCGGGATAGCTCAGCAGGTAGAAGCGGGCGGGGCTGCCGGCCGAGACCGAGGTGAACACGACGTCCTTCGTCCCGCGGCCGAGGTAGAGGGCGTCGCCCTTGCGCAGCCGATGCTCGACGCCGTCGGCACGCACCGTACCGGTGTCGCCGAGGTTGATGACGCCGGCCTCACGGCGCTCGAGGAACGCGGTCGCCCGCAAACCCTCGGGGTTGGGCAGCGCGATCGGCGCGACGGTCGGAACGATGCCACCGACGATCGTGCGGTCCGTCTCCCACCAGTGCAGATGGCACTCGCCCGGGACGAAGAGTCCGGTGACGAGGAACTCGCGGCGCAGGGCCTCCGGCGGGAGGGCGGCGGCGAAGGAGGCGAAGGCGCTGTCGTGGATGTTCATGACGGAGGAGGTGGTGGCGACGGGGGCGCGGGAGAAAGGGAGCGGG
>JAEXPG010000606.1 GCA_023447015.1 Verrucomicrobiota bacterium | reverse complement strand
GTTCCAGGCCGCGCCCGCAGCCGGACCGAGCCCCGAGACCGCCGCCACCCGCGGAGGCGCGGCGCGCCCACTAGGCCATCCGAGCCCGCCCACCGCGCCGCCGCGCGATTGACAGCCGGGCTCGGGTTCCTGCACATCGCCGGCCGCATGAAATTCGTCCGTTCGCTCATCGCCTCGTGCCTGTTTGCCGGAATCGCCGCCCTGGCCTGGAGCCAGGAGGCCCCCCCCGCCACGCCCGCACCCGCCACCACCAGTCCGGCGGACACGGCCACCCAGGCGGCGGCCGCGCTCGCCAACGGCGCGCCGGTACCTCGTGCGCCCGATTTTCTCGAGCATCTGATCGACGTCGTTCTCGGCCTCTTCGACGTCAGATCCAGCGGCAACACCACCACGCACTATGTGATCGCCGCCCTGTTCCTCGTCGGTGCCTTCCTGCTGCGCCACGTCGTGACCAAGGTCATCTTCGGCTTCCTCAAACGTTTCGCCGCCAAGACCGAGACCACACTCGACGACAAGCTCTTCTCCGCCCTCGAAGGGCCGGTGGCGGCCTTCATCTCCGTGTCCGGCGCCGTCGCCGCGCTGAAGGTGCTCAAGCTCTCCGCGACCAGCGACCGCACGATCGGGTACGTCTCCACCGTCGCCTTCTCGCTGGTGGTCTTCTGGGGGCTGCTGCGCGCCTTCAACGCCCTGCTCGACCACGCGCAGGAGATCGCCACCAAGCGGCAGATGGGCATCGCGGCCTTCATGCCGTGGATCAAGAAGACGCTGGTCGGCATCTTCGTCATCTTCGGCGTCCTGCTGATCGCGCAGAGCCTCGGGGCCGATGTGAAGGCCTTCCTTGCCGGCCTGGGCATCGGCGGACTGGCCTTCGCCCTCGCCGCCCAGGACACCATCGCGAACATCTTCGGCTCCGTCGTGGTCGCCATCGACCAGCCCTTCCGCGTCGGCGAGGTGGTGCAGATCGGCGCCAACACCGGCACCGTGGAGGACATCGGCCTGCGCTCGACCCGCATCCGCAAGCTCGACCGCAGCCTGCTCATCCTACCGAACAAGAGCGTGGCGGGGGAGAACATCACCAACCTCTCGCGCTTCACCGGCCGCCGCGTCGAACAGGTGCTCGGCCTGACCTACAACACCACCGCCGCGCAGATGGAGGCGCTGGTCGGCGACATCCGCCGCCTGCTGCTCGATGAGATCGAGATCGATCCGACCTCGGTCGTGGTCTACTTCCGCGACTTCAACGCCTCCTCGATGGACATCATCGTGATCTACGTCGTGCGGGATCCCGACTTCCACAAGCACATGGCGCTGCGCCAGCGGCTCAACTTCGCGTTCATGCGCGCCATCGAGGCCCGCGGCCTGTCCATGGCGTTCCCGACGCAGACGCTCATCCTCGAAGGCGCGGTCGCCCGGCAGCTCACCACCAAACCCGCCAGCTGAGGCCGGCCCAGCTAACCGAATTTCGCATACCGAGGAGGAAAGGAGGGGCTGAGCCCGGCCTTCTCTCGTTGACCCACGTACGATCTGGCTCACGCCTAGGTCCCCCACGCAGCAACCGAGATGAATCCACAACCGCCATCGCGCCAACTTCGAGATGCCAGCGAGGTCGCGTTCTGCATCCTCGTCCTTGAGATCCTGTGGGCGCCCTTCGCATGCGCCATCGGCGCCCTGATCGGCCGGATCATCTGGCCGCACACTCAAGGGATCTCCCTCTCGCCAATCGTGACAACTTGGTTGATCGGGAGCATTCCGATCCTTCGATACTACAAGAACGCAACCCGGTCATGGACCGAAGAACGTAGAGGCGGGCACATGATCCACCTCGTCGGAGTTCTAGTCTCGATAGCCTGCGTTGCACCGCAATTCGTCGAACTGCCAATGACCAACGGGGAGCGCGACGCACTCATGATCTGTCTGCGAGTCTTCGTGATACTGCTGGTCTTCAGCCATGCTGTGACGTACGCGCTCCTCAGGTACCGGCCACGACCGGGAGAACTTCTCACATGGAGCGTCTGTATTCTGACGATCGGTGTCGAAATGATGCGGGCGGGGTAATTGTTCTCTTTCAATTGCTCACCAGTGCTCACGTCCCGATCGGATCGGGACGTGGCACTGGGAAACCAGCGGCCATTGAGGCCTACCGACGCCAACCCCGCCGCCGTCAGTCCTTCGCAGGAGGCGCGCCCGGCCCGGTCTTGGGCGCCCCCTTCGGCGCCGCAGCGCCCGGCTTGGCCGGCGGCACCGGCAGAACGCGCCGCCGCTGCTGCTGCTGGAAGCGTTGCGCCGCCTTCTGGTCGCGGATCGTCGGCAGGTATTTCTGTCCCATGCCCGCCAAGGGCGCCGATCCAGCCCGCCGGAGCAACCAGATTCCGCCGCGGGCGACCGCGTTTGCCGCTGGCGCCGGCGGGGCGGCGGCGGCTTGATCGCGCCATGCCTTCCTTCGACATCACCTGCGAGGTCGACCTCACCGAGGTCAAGAACGCCACCAACATGGTGCGCAAGGAGCTCCAGACCCGCTTCGACTTCCGCGGCGTGGTCTGGGAGATGGTCGAGGAGAAGAACCTCATCACCCTCTCCGCCGAGTCCGAGTTCAAGCTCGAGGCCGTGCTCGAGGTGCTGCAGGACCGGCTCGCCCGCCGGGGCGTGAGCCAGAAGAACGTCGAGATCGGGAAAATGGAGACATCGTCGACCGGCCGCGCGCGCCAGGTGCTCACCCTGCGCGACTCGATCCCGGCCGACATCGCCAAGGAGATTGCGGTGTCCATCCGCCAGAGCGGCCTGAAGGTCCAGGCGGCGATCGAGCACGGCAAGGTGCGCGTGACGGGCAAGAAACGCGACGACCTCCAGCTCGCCATCGCCCACGTCCGCGGCCTCGACCTGAAGATCTCCGTGGGTTTCGGCAATTTCCGGGAATAGGCGGTCACGACCCCGCGGGTGCCCCGCCAAACCGGACGCCCGCGGACCGCAGCCCCGGCACACTCCGGCCGGCACGGGTCCGGCGGCTCAGCGGGCCTGACGGCGTTCCGCGGCGCCGACCTCCGTCTCTCCTCCGCCTCGGCGAACAGGCCGCTCTGCTGTTTCCCGGGCAAGTGGTCGCATGCATGACGGGCCGGGGTGGCCGCGCCCGCCGCAGACCGCGCCCGCAGGCCCTTCCTGCAGGCTGTACTCGGTTGCGGGGCCACCCATGCTCGCCGCGATGAAGAGTCGCCTG
Source organism: Verrucomicrobiota bacterium (assembly GCA_023447015.1). Classification (GTDB taxonomy): domain Bacteria; phylum Verrucomicrobiota; class Verrucomicrobiia; order Opitutales; family Opitutaceae; genus CAJCBL01. Next base: position 3,467 of record JAEXPG010000606.1, on the reverse strand, counting down.
GTGCGCCGCCTCCTGCTGGTTCTCGCCTTCTCCCCGGCGCTGCTGCCGCTCTGGCAGATCCTGCATTTCGGCGTCGATGTGCCCTACTGGGACCAGTTCGACGACGACCTCGCGGGGATGCACATCAGGGCGCACGCCGGGGAACTGACCTTCGGCGACCTCGCGGCGCAGCACAACGAGCACCGCATCCTCGTGCCACGGCTCGTGTTTCTCGCGCTCGGACACGCCACGCACGGCAACATCGTGGCCGAGATGCTGGCCGGGTGGGCGATCGTCGTGGCGACCTCGCTGGTGCTTCTTCGGCTCGGTGGGGCGAGGCAGTCGGAGACTGGCGGAGAAGGCGAGTGGCGCCGTCCGGTCTTCTGGTGGTTCCTCGCCAACCTCCTGATCTTCTCGCCCGCCCAGTACGAGAACTGGCTGTGGGGCATCGGCGTGGCGAACGTCCTGCCGATGCTGTGGACGGCGTTGGCGATCGCCGCGGCCGCCTCGTCGCTGCGCACTGCGCTGAAGGTGGCGCTGGTCGTCGCCTTCGCCGCGCTGGCGACGTGGTCGTCCGGCAACGGCATGCTCGCCTGGGGGCTGGCGGGCGGCGTCCTCCTCTGGGCACCTACTTGGCGCGAGCTGCGCAACCGCTGGCCGCTGGCGCTGCTGCTCGTCGCCATCGGCGGGTTGGTGGCGGCCGTCTATTTCTCCGGCATGGCCCCGCCGAACCACCGCGGCCTGCGGCCCTACGACTCGACCCTGGCGGGAAAACTCCACTACGCACTCGTCTTCGCCGGTTCCCCGTTCGCTTTCGCCTTGGCCACGCCGCCCGTCGTCGTCGCCACCGGTCTCGGGGCGGCGTGCTATGCGCTGCTCGCCGTGTGTGCCGCACGTTTTCTCCAGCTGTGGCGCCGGGGCGGGGAACCCGAGCTCTGCCGGCGCGTGCTGCCGTGGTTCGCCGTCGCCGGGTTTGCCGTGGGCAGCGGACTCATCGCCGCCTGTGCCCGCGCGGGCATCGGACCGAGCCAAGGGGCCAGTTCGCGGTATGTGACCTTCGCGGTCTATCTGCCGGTGGCGCTGATTCCGCTGCTCCTGCAGCTGAAGCCTTGGCGGGCAATGGCGCGCCGTTTCGGCGACGGCGCAGCGGGGGCGGTCCGGCAGGATGCTCTCGTCCCGGCCGCAGGAGCCACAACGCTGGTCGTGCTCTCGCTGGCGGCCGTGGCGCCGGCGCTCCACAGCAGCGCGGAAACGCAGGCGGCGCGCCGCCAGACACGGCTGGGCGTCCAGCTCGCCGGGATTCTGCCCACCCACCCGATGCTCCCGACGCTCGTTTTCCCCGACGCAGCGGTGGCGCACCGCAACGCCGTCGGGCTCGACGCCATCGGCTACCTGCGGCCGCGGGTCATCCGCTCACGCGAGGTGCGGCTCCTGGCCGCCCCACAGCCATCGCCAGCAGAGGCGACGGGGCAGCTCGAACGCGTTTGGGAAATCGCCCCGGGCGAGTTGGCATTGTCGGGATGGGCCGTGCTGCCGGAGACGCAGCGGCCGGCCGATGCGGTGCTCGTGTGCGTGGACGACGAACGCGGAGAACCGCTCATCACCGAGGTGGCCGCGGTGAGAATTCCGCGTACCGACCTCGCCTCGAAAGGCGTCGAGGCTGCAAGCAGTTGCGGCTGGGCGTTGCGCACACCAGCCGAAGTCATCATGCGACGCAGCGGTGCAATCGCGGTCAGCGCCTGGGCGTTCGACACCGAAAAAGGTGAAGCCTATCCGCTTGCCGGCTCGGCGACGCTGGGTCGCTGAGCCGGTGGCCACGCGCTACCCGAAACGCACCGTCTCGCCCACGGCGAGCGGGCGGAACTGCTCCGGCGGCACGCCGCGGGCGGCGAGGGTGTCGGCGAGCAGCACCGGCGGCTCGCGCAGCGGCTCCTCGGTGAGGACGAACGTGCCCCAGTGCATCGCGAGCGACTGCCGCGCGCCGATGAGCCGGTGGATCTCCACGGCGTCGGCCGCGGTGCAATGGACGGGGGTCATCACCCACCGCGGCTGGTACGCGCCGATCGGCAGCAGTGCGACGTCGACACCACCCGTCGCGCGCAACCAGTCGCCGAGCTCGCCGAAGAACGGCGCCAGGCCCGTGTCGCCGGCGAAGTAGATCCGCTTCCCCGCGGCCTCGAGCAGCCAGCCGCACCAGAGCGCAACGTTGCGGTCGTGCGTGCTGCGCGCCGAGAAGTGCAGGGCCGGCAACGCCGTGAGCTTCGCGCCCGCCACCGCGAGCGTCTCGCCCCACGCGGCCTCGTGCACGCGCCCGCCGGTCTTGCGGCCGACAAACTGCGCCAGACCCGCCGGCGCCACGTACGCCGGGGCGGCGCCGAGTCGCCGCAATGTGGGCACGTCGCAGTGGTCGTAGTGCGAGTGGCTCACCAGCACGAGGTCGATGCCCGGGAGTTTTTCGAAGGGAATCCCCGGCGCCACGCGCCGCCGCAGAGACCAGAACGGCACCGGCGAGCAGTACTTCGACCAGATCGGATCGGTGAGGATGTTCAGCCCGCCGACCTGGATGAGCCACGTCGCGTGCCCGACCCAGGTGAACTGCATCGCGTCCACCGGCGGCGCCGCGATCCGCGCCAAGTCCGCCGCCACCACCGGCGCCGCGCCCGCCGGCACGCGCGAGCGCTCGACCGCCGGTTGCTCCTTCGGTCCGAGCCGCAGCCCCCACTTCAAGATCCGCCCCGGCGTCGGCGGCGGGATGCCGCCGATGTTCTGGTAGCGGCCCGTCTGCGGATCGCGCTGGACGCGGAGGGAGGCGGGGTAGGCGCGGGTGAGAGATTCCATCGAAGGGGCGTTAAGCGGTACGCCGAGAATCGACATTGCCCAATACTACTCAGGAATCCCATCCCAGCCGCGACGATCCCATGCTGCTTGGACCCTGAGCCAGACGGCGTCGCTCATGTTGTTCTGCCAAACACCTCCGAGAAGTCGCTTGAAGAACGGATTCCGAGAAGCCTCGACCTCGATCTGCGTGATGAGAGTCTCTCCATGATAGACGAGTAGGTCCTCGAGAGGACCAGCGGAGAGATTCTCCATGATCCTAGCTGAGCTATCCTTGGCAAGGATCCGAAGTATCATGTCGAACCCTGCGGTGGGATCACCCTGCACAAGCCAATAGACATCGTCGACCGACCAGAAGAGCTCTTCGTTCTCTTGGCTGCCCGAAGGTGACTTCGTGAATGCAATCCAAGCCTTCGCTAGTTCATCTGGGGTGCACGATCTCATCTGCGTGGCACAAGTGTTCTCACTCCCCGCGCTGCCGCACCGCCTCGAAGAGCGTGATGATCGTGGCCATGGCGACGTTGAGGGAGTCGGCCTGGCCGGCCATCGGGATGCGGATGCGGGCGTCGGCCTCCTTCAGCCAGAAGTCGCTCAAACCGTACTGCTCGCTGCCCATGAGCAGCGCCACCGGCCCCTTGAGGTCGGTCTTCGTG